>NZ_JBWKQE010000031.1:0-80493 GCF_059418605.1 Duganella sp. GW821-FHT07G03 | reverse complement strand
ATGCATGCGCCGTTTTTAAGATAGAAAGTTAACAGCTTCCTCAAATGTTTACAAGAAATTTGAGGGGAAGGTTCAGGCCCAGACCCTGCGGCATGTAGGCGATGCGCGGGCAGACGGCGTCGCGATGGCGCATGCTGCGCATGTCGCCGCCCAGCACCGTCACGCTGCCTTGCTGCACCGCGAGGGCGCCGGCCACCAGCGACAGCAGGCTGGATTTGCCGACGCCGTCCGGCCCGATCAGGCCTATCATGCGACCGGCCGGCAGGTCCAGGTCGATGGCGCGCAGCGCGCGGGTGTCGCCGTATTGCAGTGCCACGCCGCGCAGGCCGGCAACGCAGGCCGCCGCGGTATCGCTCATTGAGGCACCTTGATTTCCAGGTTGGCGGGCCACGGTGTTTTCGCGTCAAGCTGAACCCAGGCCACGCCGGGCAGGCCGGTCTTGACCAGTTTCATGTGCTTCTGCAGCAGCGCCGGATCGATCTGGGCCTTGACGCGGAACATCAGCTTCTGGCGCTCGCTGGCCGTTTCCACCGTCTTGGGCGTGAACTGCGCGGTGCTGGCGACGAAGGACACGCGCGCCGGCAGCACGTACTGCGGCGCGGCGTCGAGCACCACGCGCACCGGCGCGCCCAGCGCCAGCTTGCCGGCCGCCTGTTCCGGCACGAAGAAGGTCATGTAGACGTCGGCCAGGTCGACCAGGTTGAGCACCTTGCCGCCGCTGCCCAGCACTTCGCCGGGTTGTGCGATGCGGTACTGCACCCGGCCGGCGCGCGGCGCGGTCAGCGCGCTGTCGGCCAGGTCGACGTCGATGCGGTCGACCGTCGCCTGCACCGCCGTGACCGAGGCGCGGGCGCCGCCGGCCTGGGTCCGCGCGGCCTCGATGCCACTGCGGGCCGCTTCGGCCTGCGCCTTGGCGGCGCGGATCACGGCGTTGGTGGAACGCACGCGGCTGCGGTCGTCGTCGAGTTCCTGCTCCGACGAGGCGCCTTCCAGCACCAGGGTTTCGGAGCGCTTGAGGCGGCGCTGGGCCGCATCGAGTTCGCTTTCGCGTTGCACCACCAGCGCCTGCGTGGCCTGGAAGTCGCTCTGGCGCATGGCGATCATGGCGTCGGCGCTGGCGACGGCGGTCTGGGCCTGCGCCTGACGCGCCACTGCTTCGTCGCGCTGGGCTTGCAGCGAGGTCGCCTGCATGTGGGCCAGCACCTGGCCGGCGGTCACGAAGTCGCCTTCGTTGACGGCGATGTCTTGCAGCCGTCCCGGCAGCTTGGCGGCGACGTCGATTTCGGTCGCTTCGATGCGGCCGTTGCCGCTGGCGAATTCGGGGCCGGGGCCGGCGGGATGCATGCGTTGCCAGGTGTAGGCTGCACCGGCCACCAGGGCCATGGCGACGGCGGCGGCGCCGAGTTTGCGTGTCAGGTCAGGAGTCATGTGCGGGGTCGGGGCAGGTAGGGGAAGGCGGCCAGCGGCGGTGCGGCGACGACCGGGTCGCCGCCGAGCGCGCTGTACAGGGCGATGCCGGCGCCCAGCAGGGCGCGGCGCAGCTGGATCAATTGTTGTTCGGCGCTGAGCAGGTCGCGCTGGGCGTCGAGCACGTCGAGGAAGGCGGCGGCGCCGCTGTCGTAACGCAGCTGCGACAGGCGGGCGCGTTCGCGCTGCACCTGCAAGGCGCGTTCGGCGATGGTCACCTGCTGGCCCAGCCAGGCCTGGGCCGACAGCGCGTCGGCCACGTCGCGGAAGGCGCCCTGGATGGTTTTTTCGTAGTTGGCGACGGCGCTGTCGCGGCGCGCTTCGGTCAGGCTCAGGTTTTGTCGCCGGCGGTCGCCGTCGAACAGCGGCAGCGTGATGCTGGGGGCGAAGGTCCACGAGTGGCTGCCGCCGGCGAACAGGCCGCCCAGTTCGGCGCTGGCGGTGCCGAGCGCGGCGGTCAGGCTCACCTGCGGGAAGAAGGCGGCCCGCGCCGCGCCGATGCTGGCGTTGGCGGACTGCAGCTGGTGCTCGGCGGCGACGATGTCGGCGCGCCGCTCCAGCAGCGCGGACGGCAGGCCGGGGGCTAGTGCGGGCAGCTGTTCGGCAAAATTGTCGGGCAAACTGGCGGCCTCGGTGTCCAGCGGCGCTAGCGCGGTGGCGCTGCCGACCAGCAGTTGCAGCGCGTGGCGTTTGCGCTCGCGTTCCTGTTCCAGCTGGCTGGTGAGCGCCTGCGCCTGCAACAGCAGGGTTTCGACCTGCGTCAGGTTCAGGCGCGAGGTCGAACCCACCGCCACCCGGCGCGAGTAGATGCGGAAGCTTTGCTGCCGGGTAGCCAAGGTGCGGCGCGCCAGTGCAATGCGCTGGTCGATTTCGCGCACGTCGAAATAGCCCTCGGCAACGTGGGTGATCAGCGATATGGTGATGGCGCGGCGCGCGGCGCGCGGCGTCGCTGGCCAGGTAGTCTTGCAGGGCGGCGTCGCGCAGGCTGGCCAGGCGGCCCCACAGGTCGATCTCCCAGGCGCTCACGCCCAAGCCGGCCTGGTATTGGCTGGTGATCATGTCGTGGCGGGTCAGGCTGAGGTCGGCCGGCACGTGTTGACGCTGTCCGCTGGCCTGGGCCGCCAGCAGCGGCAGGCGGGCGGCGCGTTCGATGCCGTAAGCGGCGCGCGCCTGCTCAACCCGCAGCGCGGCGATGCGCAGGTCGCGGTTCTGCGCCAGCGCTTCGACGATCAGCGCTTGCAGCTCCGGTGAGGAAAAATAGCCGCGCCATTCGGGTAGCGCGGCGGCGGCTATGGCGGTGGCTGCGGGCGCGCCGTAATCGGCGGCCACCGGCAGCGGCGGCCGGGCATACTGGGGCGCCATCGAGCCGCAACCCGGCAGCAGCAGTGACGCGGCGAGCGCGGCCGCTGTCATGGCGGTGCGCGGCCTGGCGAACGGCGCAGGCTGGAACATAGTGGAACTCCTTGAATGGCGCAGGGTGATGCCGAAAGTCAAGCGGCGAGCGCAGTGTACGGCGCAAGTCAAGCGCGTGTAATTGATGTAGATCAAAAATCAACAAATGGACGGCGGCAGGCGGGGTCCGCCGTCCAAGGAGCGGCGCTTAAGGCCGCTGCTGCCGGTAGCGATGGGCCAGCAACAGCGCCAGCGCCGCCGAGGCGGTGCGGGCGGCGGCGGCGTCGGCGCGGCTGGTCAGGGCGATCGGCACGGCCGCGCCCAGCACCACGCCGCAGACGGCGGCGCCGGCCAGGTATTCGAGCTGCTTGGCCAGCAGGTTGCCGGCTTCGAGATCGGGCGCGATCAGGATGTCGGCATGGCCGGCCACCTGCGAGACGATGCCCTTGCTGCGCGCCGCCATCGGCGAGATGGCGTTGTCGAAGGCCAGCGGGCCGTCCAGCAGCGCGCCGCTGATCTGGCCGCGTTCGGCCATCTTGCACAGCGCCGCCGCGTCCAGCGTGGACGGGATTTTTGGCGTCACCGTTTCCACCGCCGACAGGATGGCGACCTTGGGTTCGGCCGTGCCCAGCGCATGCGCCAGTTCGATGGCGTTCTGCACGATGTCGACTTTGTGCTCCAGCGTGGGCTGGATGTTGAGCGCGCCGTCCGAAATCAGCAGCACCTTGTCGTACAGCGGCACTTCGATGCGGAACACGTGCGACAGGCGCCGCGCCGTGCGCAGCGCCGGCGTATCCAGCACGGCGGACATCAGCTCATCGGTATGCAGGCTGCCCTTCATCAGCATCTCCACTTCGCCGGCGCCGGCCATGGCGGCGGCGCGCGCGGCTGCCGCATGGCTGTGCGGCACATCGACCAGTTCGACGCCGGCCAGCGACAGGCCGGCGCTCTCGGCCAGCACCCGCAGGCGCTCCTGCGGGCCGACCAGCACCGGCACGATCAAGCCGTGTTTGGCGGCGTCGAGGGCGCCGCGCAGCGAAGCTTCGTCGCAGGGATGGACCACGGCGCAGCGCACCGGCGACAGTGGCGCCGCCGCTTCCATCAGGCTGGCATAATTGGCGTGCACCTGTGACAGACTCAGCGGCGGCATGTGGACGCGCGGGCGGCGCACCTTCTCGCTTGGCGCGATCACCGTGGCGACGCCGGTCAACACCACGGCGCCGGTCTGGTTCTTGATCTCGCAATCGAGCAACAAGTGTTTCTTGACCGGTTCCTTGGCCGTCACCGTGGCGGTGATGCGCAACTCGTCGCCGATGCGCACCGGCTTGAGGAACTGCAGCGTTTGCGCCAGGTAGATGGTGCCGGGGCCGGGCAGGCAGGTGCCCAGCAGGCGCGAGATCAGCGCCGCGCCCCACATGCCGTGCGCGATCACGCCGTGGAACAGGGTGTGGCCGGCGTATTCCGGATCGACGTGGGCCGGGTTGACGTCGCCGGAGACGGCGGCAAAGGCGGCGATATCGTCCTTGCTCAGCGTACGGCTCAGGCGTGCGCATTGGCCTACTTGCAATTCGTCGTAGGTGATGTTTTCAATAATGTCGTCGGATTCGTTCATGGCAATGGCTTTGGTGGGCGATGCAGGGCAGTCTAGAGAGCGCGCTCCCCGAAGTATTTGATCCAGATCAAATACTTCGGGGACGCCCCCCAACCATAATCGGTGCATCGTCAAATCAGGAGGGCATGTGAAGACTGCACAGTTGAAAGTTGTTCCGGGCGCGGCTGCGCCGTCGCCGGAATCCGAAGCACCCGGCAATACGCTCGACCTGTACCTGCGGAGCCAGGTGGCGCGGTTGACCGGCGGCGTGTCGCCGATCGCGATGTCGCTGGCGTTCCAGGACTGGTGGCAACACCTGGCAGTGTCGCCGGGCAAGCGCAGCGAGCTGGCGGCGCAATGCCTGGGAGCATGGGCCGGGATGGCCAATCCGGCTGCAGCTGACGATAGCCGCTTCGATAACGTCGCCTGGCGTCAGTGGCCGTTTTCGCAATACGCGAACAGCTTTAAGCAAGCCGAGCAGTTTTGGCGCCAGGCCACCACCGGCGTGCGCGGCGTGGCGCCGCACCATGCCGAGGTGGTGGCCTTCACCGCGCGCCAGCTGCTGGACATGTACTCGCCGTCGAATTATCTGTGGAGCAATCCGGAGGTGTTGCGGGCCGCGGCCGCCAGCGGCGGGCGCAGCCTGATCGACGGCGCGCTCAACTGGCGCCGCGACCTGTGCCGCCGCCTCGCGCCGCCGGACATGGCGGTGCCGGAACCGACCGGCCCCAGTTATGTGCCGGGGCAGGATGTGGCGGTCACGCCGGGCCAGGTCATCTTCAGCAACGAGCTGATCGAACTGATCCAGTACTCGCCGCAAACCGAAAAGGTCTACCGCGAGCCGGTGCTGATCGTGCCGTCGTGGATCATGAAGTACTACATCCTCGACTTGTCGCCGCACAATTCGCTGGTGCGTTATCTGGTGCAGCAGGGACATACGGTGTTGATGCTGTCCTGGCGCAATCCCGACCAGCATGACCGCAACATGGGGATGGACGATTACCTGCGACTCGGCGTGTTTGCCGCGCTGGAGCAGGCCGACCAGTTGGGCGGGGGCGCGCCGGTGCACGCGGTGGGCTATTGCTTGGGCGGCACCTTGCTGGCGGTCGCCGCCGCCGCCATCGACTCGGGCGAGCACGGCCAGCACGCCAAGCTGGCCTCCGTCTCGCTGCTGGCGGCGCAGACCGATTTCAGCGAGCCGGGCGAGCTGGGCCTGTTCATCGACGACAGCGAGCTGGCTTTCCTGGACGCGTTGATGTGGGACCAGGGTTATCTGGACGGCGACCAGATGGCCGCGTCCTTCCAGCTGTTGCATGCGCGCGACCTGGTGTGGTCGCGCATGATGCGCGAGTACCTGATGGGCGAGCGCAGCGCGCCGAACGACCTGATGTCCTGGAACGCCGACAGCACGCGGTTGCCGTTCCGCATGCACAGCGAGTATCTGCACGGCCTGTTCCTGCGCAACGACTTGGCGGAGGGGCGCTATACGGCGCAAGGCAAGCCGATTGCGCTGTCCGACATCCGCACGCCGATGTTTGTCGTCGGAACCGAGCGCGACCACGTGTCGCCATGGCGGTCGGTGTACAAGATCCATTTGCTGAGCGGTGCGCCCATCGATTTCGTGCTGGCGTCCGGCGGTCACAACGCCGGCATTGTTTCCGAACCGGGGCATGCCAACCGCAGCTACCGCAGTCATCCCGCCAGCACCCAGGCGCAGGCGGCGGGCTACAGCAGTCCGGACGAGTGGTTGAACAGCGCCGAGCGCACCGAGGGTTCATGGTGGCCGCATTGGCAGCAATGGCTGGTGCGCCATGCAAGCCGGGAACGGGTGGCGCCGCCGGCGATGGGCCTGGGCCGGGTGTTGGGTCCGGCGCCAGGCAACTTCGTATTGCAGCATTGAGGCAGGGTCGGTCTCAGTGCGAGATCAGCACCGGCAGCGTCATCTCGCGCAGGATGCTGCGGGTGGCGCCGCCGAGCAGGGTTTCATGCAGGCGGTGGTGGCCGTAGCCGCCCATCACCAGCAGGTCGCAGCCGCGCTCGGCCGCGGCGCACAACAGCGCCTCGCCGATTTCCACCGTGGTGAACTCGCGCATCACGTCCACCTGCACGCCGTGGCGGGACAGGCATAGCGCCATGTCGGCGCCCGGCTCGGTGCCGTGGCGGGCCGGGTCGCGGTCCGCATTGAGCACCAGCAGCGTCACCCGTTGCGCCAGTCGCAGCAAGGGCAGGGCGTCGCTGAAGGCGCGCGCCGCCTGTGCGCTGCCATCCCAGGCCAGCAGCGGATGGCGGACCGTGTCCGGCATGCTGCGGGCCCTGGCCTCGGTCGGCGCCAGCAGCAGCGGACGGCCGCTTTGCAGCAGCAGCTCCGGCGGCAAGGGGCGGCTGACGCCGAAATGGATGTCGTCGGGATCGGTCTGGCTCAACACCAGCAGGTCGGCATAGCGGGCATGCAGCAGCAGGCCGCTTTCGGCGTCGTCCTCATACAGATTGCTGGACCACAGCTTGACGTCCGCTGCCGCCATATCACGCTCGAAGTTGGCCAGCGCGGCGGCGGCCTGGTGGCGCAGATGGTCCAGCACATGCGGCGGCAGCGGCCAGGCGCCGAGACTGTCGTTCCACTCGGCGTAGCGCGAAATGCCGGTCAGCGCGACCCCGGTCAGATGGGCGCCGGTGGCCAGCGCGATCCTGGCCGCCAGCGCATAACGGCCGGCCGCATGCGGCGACTGGTCGCAGTGTACGACGATGGTTTTGTAGCTCATGGCCGGACCTCAGTGCGACATCAGTACGGGCAGCGTCATCGACGCCAGCAAGGTGCGGGTGACGCCGCCGAGCACGGTCTCGCGCCAGCGCAGGTGGCCGTAGGCGCCCATCACCAGCAGGTCGGCGCCGAGATCGGCCGACAGCGACAGCAGCGCTTCGCCCACGCTGGCGCCTTCCGGTTTTGGCTGTTGCGACACTTCGACCTTGACACCGTGGCGGGCCAGGAACAGCGCGATATCGGCGCCCGGCTCGGCGCCGTGCACACCGTATTGGTGTTCCGCATCGAACACCGCCAACGTTACACGGGCGCTGCGGCGCAGCAGCGGCAGCGCGTCGGTGACGGCGCGGGTGGCGGAACGGCTGCCGTCCCAGGCGACCAGCGCATGGCGGTCGATATGCGGGTAGCTGCCGGCGTAGGGCACCACCAGCACCGGACGGCCGCCGTGCAGCGCCAGGTAGGCCGCCAGGCCGGGACCCATCAGCAGGCCTTCTTCGCCCGGTTCGCACTGGCTGAGTACCACCAGGTCGGCATAGCGGGCCTGGAGCACCAAGCCGTTCTGGGTTTCGTCGTCGCTGATGCGGCGCTCGTAGCGCACGTCAGCGGCGCGGGCCTGGCCTTCGAAACGTTCCAGCGCCCGCTCGGCCGTGCGGGTCAGCTCGTCGAGCTGCTCTTGCGGCACCATGCCGGCGTACATCATGGCGCTGTTGCGGTAGAACTCGCCCGCGATGCCGGTGGTGGCCGCGCCAATCAGATGCGCGTCGTGTTCGCTGGCCAAGCGCGCCGCCAAGGCGATGCGTTGCGGGGCGTGGGCCGAACTGTCGACGTGGACGAGTATGTTTTTGTAGGACATGGCGTTCTCCTGGTCAAGTGAAAAAACCAGCCTAACAAACGCCTCTCGCAAAATATATGATCTGGATCAAAATCACCCGATTGCACCACTGGCCCCGCCCTCAATTGACGCGCTTCAGGTGGCCTGGCCTTGGAAGGCCTTGTTGGCTATCTTCCAGCCTTGTTCCGTCTTGAGCAGCACGAAGTAGTCAACGAAGGTCATGGCGCCATGCAGCAGCGTGATGCGGGCGCAGGCGGCGTTGCCGTGGACTTCGATCCAGTCGGCGGTGCGGCGGCGTTGCGCTTCGTCGGCGGCCGGTGTGCCCTTGAAACGTTCGCAATACACATCCAGCGGCCACGAAGTGAATACGCCTTCGCGCATCGATTCGATGTGCGCGGTCGGCAGGAAGGCTTTGCGCATGAAGTCGGCGTTGTCCTGGGCGTGGCCTCGGAAATAGTTTTGTATCGGTTCCAGCACCGCCAGTTGTTCGGCGTTGAAACGCGGTTCGGACGGTTGAGCGTTATCCATAGGAGTCTCCTTATTGAAAGCGCATCCTACGTGACGCCGGCGCGGCTGTGACCGGGCCGCGCCGATAGCATCTATACTCCGGCGGGCATATCGCTGCGCGCGGCTGGCGTGCCATGGTGGCGGGCCAGCACCACCTGGTTGCGGCCCTGTTTTTTTGCCTGGTACAGGGCCTGGTCCGCAGCGCGGATAAAGTCCTCTGCGCCAGGCGCGGCGCCGGCCGGCAATACCGCCACGCCGATGCTGATGGCGACATGGCCGGCCGGCGAGCGTTCATGCGGCAGTTGCAGCTGTTCCAGCGCGGCGCGTATCGATTCGGCCAGGGCCAGCGCCGTGTCCTCATCGGTGTCGGCCGCCAGCATGACGAATTCCTCGCCGCCGTAGCGCGCCACCAGGTCGCTGGCGCGGCGCGCGTGGCTGGCCAGCATCGTCGTTACCTGGCGCAGGCAGGTGTCGCCCGCCTGGTGGCCGTAGTGGTCGTTGTAGGCTTTGAAGTAGTCGACATCGATCAACAGGAGCGCCAACGGCTGGGCGGCGCGCTGCAGCGTGGCCGACAGTTCCGCGGCCAGTACTTCGTCGAAGCGGCGGCGGTTGGCGATGCCGGTCAGGCCGTCCGTCATGCTCAGGGCCGACAGCTTGAGGTTGGCCTGCTCCAGGTCGCGGGTGCGTTCGGCCACGCGCTGTTCCAGCTGTTCGTGCGACTGGGCGATGTTGGCCGCCATCTCGTTGAACTTTTGCGCCAGCAGCGCGATCTCGTCCTTGCCTTCGTCATGCATGCGCAGCGCATAGTTGCCCGGCTTCGTTTCGCGCATGATGCCGGCCAGCTTTTCCAGCGGCGACGAGATGCTGCGGGCGATGCCGTAGCCCATCAGCAGCGCGCAAAGAAAGGAGATCACGCCGATCAGCACGATGTCGTCGCGCACCGTTTGGGCCTCGGCCAGCAGCAGGTCGTTGGGCAGCGTGCTGACCACGTACCAGTTGGTGCGCGGCACCGGCGTGTACACGGCCAGGTAGCCGGACGCCCGCGTGGCGCCGGATGCAATGGCGTTGTAGGCGAGGTGGCCGGTGGTTTCGCCGTTCTGGGCGGCTGCGGCGATCTGCTTCAGCAGCGCCGGCGCGACGCTGTTGCCAGCACCTTCGTTGCTCTGGATCAGGCGGCGGCCGGCGCGCAGGTCGACGATGAAGATCTCGCTGCCGGCGCCGAGGTTGACGTTGTCGAAAATGCTGGAAAACCGGGTCGAGCGCATGCCGAGGAACAGGCTGCCGGCCAGCTGGTTGTCGCTCTTGAAGTAAATCTGGCGGGCCATGGCGATGCTTTGCTGGCCGTCCCACAAATCCAGCGTGCCCCAGTAGGGACGTCCTTTGCGCGATGCGGCCGCACGGCTGAAGTCGCCGACGCCCTGGCCGAGTTGGGCGAACACCTGCGGATCGAGCACTTGGTTGTCCGGCGTCAGGAAGTATTTCTGGTCGATGTCCTGGAACGAGCCGTAGTTGGCCAGCAGGATGTGGGTCAGGTCGGCGCGCGCGCGGCCTTGCTCGGCCGGGCTGTCGCCGGCGTAGCGCGCCAGCGCCGTTTGCACCGGGTCCGACAGCACCAGCGCTTCGCTGCCGGCCTCGATGTCGGCCATGCGCAATTGCAGATTCTTGGCGACCTGCTTGACGATCTCGGTGGCGAACAGGCGGCTCTTTTGCTGGATCGCGTTGCTCGATTCGGCCCAGGAAATATAACCGGTCACCAGCAGCGGCAGCAGGGAGATTAGGATCAGTGCGCCGAACAGGCGGTAGCGGATGGCGATCTGGCGCAGCAGGCCGGCCGGTTGGTAGCGTCGCGTCGGCATGGCTCAGTCCTTGCGGCCCGCTGCGGACTCGCTGCGCACAGATGCATCCAGTTTGTGGGCGGCCTGGCGCGGCGTGATCTTGCCGGATAAAACGTCTTGCAGCAGCGGGTGCAGCGTTTCGATGCTGTTGGCGGGCAGGAAGGCATAATAGGGCGGCACCGAGCTGGCGTGTTGGCTGACTTGCTGCATATAGGCGCTCAGTTGCGGGTCGGACAGCAGTTGGCCATCGACGCGCTTCATCGACGAAATATTGTGGCGGGCATTTTGCTGGATTGGATAGCCGGTGTTGGCCATAAACTCCAGCAGCAACATGGCCGCCGCGCGGTTGCGCGTATTGCAGACGGCGAAGCCGGTCTCGCTGCCGACCACCGGCACCACGGTCTTACCGGCCGTGTTCCAGGGCGGAATGAAGACGCCGGCATCGGCCGTTTTTCCGCCCAGCAGGCGGCCGGCGGCCCAGCTGCCTTCAAAGGCCATGGCTGCCTTGCCTTCCGCGAACAGGCGTATGCCCTGGTCGTAGGAGGTGTTCATATAGCCGTGCTGCACGTAGCCGCGCGCGGCCAGCAGCTTGATCTTGGCGAAGATGTCGGCGGTCTCGGCGGTGTCGAGGTCGAGCTGGCCGCTGGCCAGTTGCCGGCGCCAGTCCGGCTTGGCCGCCGCGACATTGTTGGCGAAGCCGTAGCTGAAGGGACCGTTGCCCAGCATGTTGGGGAAGCCGCCGTCGAGGATCAGCGGCGTCAGGCCGGCTTTTTTGAGCAGTGCGCAGGCGGCCAGGAGTTCGTCGAAGTTGGTCGGCGGCCGGTGCACGCCCGCCTGCTGGAACATGGCTTTGTTGTAGTAGATCAGCGTGGCCGCCACACCGCTGGCGATGCCGAAGTGCTGGCCATTGGCCGTGGTCCAGTCCGGCTTGAGCAGATCCAGCATATTGGACCACGCCGCGGTGCCGCTGACGTCGGCCAGCAGGCCTTGCGCGGCGAGGCCGGCGGCGTAGGCATTGGGATTCACAGAGATCAAATCCGGCAGCTGGTTGGAGGCGACCCGGGGTTTCAGGTTTTCTTCGACCGAATTGCCGATCATGAACTGGACGTTGACCTTGATGTCGGGATGGGCGCGCGTGAAGGCGGCGGCAATGTGGTGCATTTCCTGCGGCCAGTCCGGCGCCCAGACCAAGGCTGTGATGACGGTCGGCGGCGCCAGCGGCGCGGCGGGTGCCGCGTTACTGCCGTCGCCGCAGCCGGCGATCGCCAGGGCTTGGGCCAGCAATGCAAGGCATAGGGTACGTCGTTTCAACAATTGTCCGGTCGCAGTCTTGCTTGGCATTTCCATTACGTTACAGCCGTTGTGAGCAATCGGCCTTCATTGAGATACCATTAGATCACAAATGTTGCCATAAGGGAATCGCCGGGCGCGAAACTACTGCTTGGCAGTCACGAAACTGCACACATTCGGTCAATAGCGGCTGCTATAAGGTGGACGGCGCGTGGCAGATCCTGGACCACTATTGGTCGGCGATGCCTGAGGCTGTCGCCCAGTAAGCGGCACAATTTTAGAAAAATAAATTTTGCTGGTTACGGGCGAGCTGGCCGTGGAAGTATCCTGGTCGGGTAAGCTTGATCTGGTGGAATGTCGGGAGTCGTGCCAACGAAAACCGCACCGAGGCGATCGACGCAAAATTGTTCGGCAGTGCGCCAGCCAGCAAGGTCCTTCGGTTTATTCAATACCCGCTCGTCAGGGAAATTGTAGAGCAGGGCATCCAGCGCGGCGTGCCTGACCGATTTCTCGCTTACCTCGCGAACGTAGCTTTTCAGCGGTGAGCGAAGGTAGCCGCATACGAGCAAAAGACTGCGTCGCGTGCCAATCAGTCCAAGTGGTTCCAGCCGCTTTGCTAATTCTGTACCATCCTTTGCCGCGCCTACGTTGTAGAAGCGGTTAGGTGGTGCGGGCGGTGCGGATTGCTCGGCCTGAATGGCAGCATCGATGAATTCATCTTCAATTTGAGTGTTACCGAGGGCTGCTTGAGCAATCTGAACCGCTCGGTGTCGTTCCGGTTCGTCGCGCCATTTCGGCTGCAACGCCATTTTCTCGACGGATGGTCGCGCCTCCAGCGTTTTTGCTTTGGCGGCGAGATACAGGTATTCACCTTTCAGCTGTTGTAGCGACGCTGCGTAGACCTTACTAAACGCTGCCAGATCAGATGGTTTGCATCGGTCGGACAAGATGGTAGCGGCACGGCTTGCTGCAGCATCGGCTTTGGCAAACCCGCCCATGACCAGCGTTCGAATAATCGCCTGGTTGCGGATAATCGGAAACTTGTCCGGCGTGGGCGTATTCGTTTCCATGCCGAGTTTTTCCAGCAAAAGGACAATATTCAAACGAACTTGTTCTGTGCCGACAGCGAGTTCTTTAGCCAAGAGCTCCAGATTGACGCTATCTGCGCGCGGATTGACCAGCATGTCATCACGCACGTCCTGTGCATAGCTAATCTGAGACGCGGCGCCGATTAGCATCGAAAGACAAAGAATGGCGATCTTCATGGTTGGATCTGCTGGGCAAGCGCATGTGCGACGTTGGACTTGAAGCGCGGCTGCGAGGAATCGGTCATTGTCCTCTATTTGACTGTCCATGAAACCCGGGCTAGCTCAGGGCTACCTCAAACTGACCCCGGCGCCCTTTCACTGCGGCGAGGACAAGGTGATATACAGCAGCAAGCGGCGGTCTCCGCCACAAACGAATCCCTGCACCGGCCTGCCGGACTGTTTCAATGTCGTGGCGTAGCGGCGGCAGTCACGCAGGGCGGACAGATCCGCCGTCGTATTCTTATGCTCCGCCAGCAAGCGGCGAAACGGCTCACTCAGCCACGGGCGCGCGGCTTCCGGAGCGATAAAGGAGGTGCCGTCGGTTTCCTTCTGCGATGCGAACCAGGCGTCGTCGGCAGGTTGCAACTCGGCGATCAGGGTGGTGAAATCGGTAGGGCCGGGCACGCCGCCCTTGTATTCCGGCGTGCCAAAAATCTCCCAGCGGGCCGAGGTCGCCGGTATTTGAACATTGACCACTTGACGTAGTGCGGACAGCTTGTCTGATACGCTGGGTGTATGGTCTTCCATTGAGCAGCCTTCCAAAAGTAGTGTGCCAGCCGTAAGCCCGATCATCAGGGCCGATGTAAATAAGGATTTCATATCAAATTTTATTCCTGAGACGCCTGCTGTCCTGCTCAACTTGAGTGTTGCCCAAGGCTGCTTGAGCAATTCGAATCGCTTGGCGCCGTTCCGGTTCGTCGTGCCATTTCGGCTGCAACGCCATCTTCTCAACGGATGGTCGCGCCTCCAGCGTTTTTGCTTTGGCTGCGAGATACAGGTATTCACCTTTCAGCTGTTGTAGCGACGCTGCGTAGACCTTACTAAACGCTGCCAGATCAGATGGTTTGCATCGGTCGGACAAGATGGTAGCGGCACGGCTTGCTGCAGCATCGGCTTTGGCAAACCCGCCCACGACCAGCGTTCGAATAATCGCCTGGTTGCGGATAATTGGAAACTTGTCCGGCGTGGGCGTATTCGTTTCCATGCCAAGTTTTTCCAGAAAAAGGACGATATTCAAACGAACTTGCTCTGTACCGACAGCGAGTTCTTTAGCCACGAGCTCCGGATTGACGCTATCCGCGCGCGGATTGACCAGCATGTCATCACGCACGTCCTGTGCATAGCTAATCTGAGACGCGGCGCCGATGAACATCGAAATACAAAGAATGGCGATCTTCATGGTTGGATCTGTTGGGCCAGTGCTTGCGCGACGTTGGATTCGAAGCGCGGGTGCGAGGAATCGGTAAGCAGTTCGGTGACGATGTCCTGGGCGTTCTTGTCCGGAAAATATAGCTGTCGCGGCGCAGCCGCAGCAGCGACAGCGCGGGTTCCTGCGCAGGTGATAGCGCGCCAAGCCGCCGTCCGCACCCAGCCATGCGGCTTCGGTGCAGATGCCCTGCCATGCCCGTTTACCGCCGTCCGGCTGCAGCAGCGTTAGTTAGAATTGATGTGCCATGATTGATAAAAAACATGTTCAACTTAAAGTGAGCGCCATCCAGAGATAGTTACTCCCAATTCTTTAGCATTTCGACATAATTGCCATCTGGTTTTTTCTCGATGAAGCTAGAGGGGGCGCGCGGATCGCCTATTGTATGAGTCCATCCCTGCTTGCATGACATTTCGGCGATCGTGTCACCTTTTTTTATAACTTCTAACAGAGGCCCTCCGCGCATAGGGAAATGCAACAAGTAATTTATATCTTGATTTTTGAACCAAATTATAGTTTCCGCATTGCTTGCGTAGGTGACCTCTGCTCTGCTAAATCTTAAATTTGGATGAGCTTCACCTTTGTAGCGCAACTCTATTTTCTTGGGCGTTCCAAATCTATACTCCAAGTAAGGCGATGGATCCGTTTCATTCGAAAGACACAACGAAACTATTTTTTTTCCTAAGTCGCAAGAAAAGAAGACTTTTTCTTTTGATGTGCAGAGACTATTTTCCGCAGAATTTGCTGAGGCAATGAAAAAAATACCAAAAAGTAAAAAAATATTCTTAGTGATTTTTAAAGGATTTTTCATGATTATTTAAAGGCAGGGTATGTTAGGTTTGTGAAGTTCGATCGACGTTCTGCAGCGGCATCCTTCGCTTTCCCGTTAATGGCGGTGGTTACCTTATCAATTATTTGGGCATCCACTCCTTTGTCGGCAAGGGTGTAGATCGAGTTTTTAACCCAGTACCAAACAGCAGAACGAATGAAATACGGGAACTCAACTAGATTATCAGGATTATTAAGGAAGCCGGGATTTGTATCGGACCAATAATTGCTGTATTCATTGTTAAACAACGTATAATTCGTTTTTCCGGTGAGCTGAAATATCCCGCGCCCCCGATATTTCCATCCATCGCCTGTGGATGGTGAGCCATTGCCATTTCTGTCGCCGTAAGCTTTGTTTGCTATCTTTTCTTGGTCCGCTTTTTTTGTAATCTTCTTTTCCTTAACAGTTTTCTTGACGCCCTTTACGGTTTTTTCAACATCTTTCATTTCCTCCAAACGACCATCCGCCTTTGCTTCTTCAGGATGATCTTTGTAGTAACTAAACTTGTCAACCAGAACATGTGGCAAATAGTTCAAATTTTCTTGTTTTGGAGATAAAAGTGAACCTGCTTCCTGACGTACTTGCGCAAAGAAATGTGCGCGGCGAAAAATTGTATCGAGCTTGTATTTTGGCAAATCTTTGTTTAAATCTGCAGCTATTTTTAATAAATAATCTTCTTTGGCGGCAGGAAATATTTTCTTTAACTGCTCTACCGTTATAGTGTCCGGCACTGGACGATTTGTTTGGTGTTCGGGTTCGCGATTGCGATTGTTTGCTTGAGTTGGCGCTACACCCTGGTTATCCATAGGACTGGGGCCCGGAGTTGGAATCGGGAATGGGGCTGCTTGACCTGGTGGTAAGGCAGGCTTTGCAGGAATACCTTGAGTAGCTGGATGCGGGTGTGTTCGAGAGTCGTTCTTGAATGTTTTCATACGCTCATTCACAAGTTGAGGTTCCCCTATCTTGGGAATGCAAGTATCTATCAGCTTAAAGACCGAAGCTCTTTTTGACCAAGCGTAAATTTTGATCGGAGATGTCGTTTTTGGGAGTACCTCAACAGTATTTTTGGTGGTACTGGTAGTGCCTATTTTTTCTTGACCTTCAAACTCAATTTTATACTTAATATCGCTTAATGGATCTAGATAACGGTTAACAAAATTAATCATCACCGGGCCGGGAATCGGCACGGTTTCGTCTTTTTTAAAGATATCAAAAAAATCGCGCCATCCTGTCATGTTTCTTCCCCATCATGTGCAACTGGATCATCGCTCACAGTGTGAGTAAACTGATCCCATTCATTATCTCCAACAATAATTTCTAAATCTTCGGGATTGTCTGTAAACACTCTTTCTGACATTGCGAACGAGTTGATCGTTCCTTGCGCCAGTAACTTACCATTTTTACCTTTGGTCCATATTTCATAGCGTGCGCCAATCAATTCGGGGTCGTTATGTATCATATGGCCCACGTTGATTAGCTGGCTGTAGGCGGCAGGAAATGCTGCTAGATTGATTAGTTTGTCCGAAGATCCATTAAATTTGGCGTGACCTGATGAACCACCTTCAAACACATGCTTCCCTCCCTTGACGGTGAAGTTGCCAGGGCAGGCGAACGTGATGTCGCCGCCTTCGAGTGTGATCGACGACTGGCCGGCTTGCAATACGATCTTCTGATTGGCCTTGATCTCGATGCTGTCGTTGACCGAGATGACGGTGATCGACTTGTCGGCCAAAATCTCCAGCTGGTCGGTGTGCGCTTGCAGCGATACCGGTCCGTTACCGGCGATGGCCTGGATGCCGCCCGCGTGCGAGAAGTAGCTCACCGCATTGGCCGCAACCGACGATACCGTGTACCCGGCCGTCATATGCAGGTCGCCCTGCGATACCCAATGCAGCTGCTGGCCCGCGAACAGCACGGTCGATGCCGGCGTGGCCCAGTTGATGCTGGACGGAGCGTCCATCACTACCAGCGGGGTGCCGAATTTTTCCACCGGCTTGGCTGCGTCGAGCTCACGCGCACCGTCTTTGGCCTTGGCTGCCTGCTGGCCGTTGACCGCGCCGGCATGCTTGCCTTTTTCCTTGGGATCGAGCTGCGTGATGAGGTCCTTGTGCGCTTCAGCCGCCGGCTTGCTGGACAAGGCCTGCTGCTGCGTGGCCGCTTCGCTGAGTTTATCCGCCAGTTCCTTCGATGATTTCAATGCGCCGAGCGCCTCGTCCGCATCCATTTGCGTCGACGTGACGCTGCTGCCTTGCGCTGCGCGCGCGCTGGTGGTCAGCAGCACGCCATCGGCTCCGCGCAACGTCGCCCAGGCGTCGGTGCGCAGTTCAAAACCGCTGCCGCGATAGGCGCCGCGCTGGGCGGAGGAGGGATCCTGCTGGATCAGATAGCCCAGGTTCAGCTGCGTCGCGGCGCTGCTGGTCGCAAGCCTCGTGCGCACCTGTCCAGGCGTGTCGTCCAGCTGCCATTGGTTGTAGCCGCCGCCGTCGAAGTTGTGGCTGTGGATGCCGGACAGCGTGCCCGCATGATTGGCGCCCGAATCCACGCCCGCCGAAAACGGCGGCAGGTCGGAACCGGTGTACAGCTGCGCGACCACCATCGGCCGGTCCATATCGCCTTCGATGAAGTCGACCAGCACCTCGGTGCCGATGCGCGGCGTGAATTGCGAACCCCAGTTCGGGCCGGCCAGCGCCTCCGCCACCCGCACCCAGGTGCCGGAGCTTTCATCGCCGGGCGCGTTGCCCTTGCTGTCGGTGTTGTGGCCCATGCCGCCGGCGTTGGCGCCTTGTCCGCGCTGCCAGCTGAACTGGATCTTGACCTGGTGATCGCGGTCCGTCGTTGCGACGGCGCTGGCCAGGCCAACGACTACCGCCGTCTGCGGACCCAGCGCGGTGCTGGCGTGCGGCGCGGCGGTGGCGCGCGGCACCACGGCCACGCTGTCGCGCACGCAGCCGAAGCTGTTGCGGTAGGTGCCGTTCTCGATGCCGCCGCCGATCAGCGAGGCGGCCGTCTTGATCTGCGACTGGATGTTGTTGCGCGCCTCGTGGCGCACCCACAGCACCATGAAGCGGTTGTCGCCGTCGGCATAGCGTTCGTGCTGCGTCAGCTGGAAGCCGTGGCCCGCAGCCAGGCGGCGTACCGCGCCTTTGCCTTCGAAGACCTTGTTCTCCAGTTCCAGCGCTTGCAGCATCAACTGGCTGTGCGGATCGGCGGCGACGCCGTTGTCGGCGCCGCTGGCGATGCGTTCGCCGCTGCCGTCGTACACGGCCAGCATCGGCAGTTCGCCCGTATCGAGGCTGGACGCCTGCTCGGCCGACGGCGCCAGCAACTGCGCCGGGTCCCAGCTGCTGATGCTGATGGCGTTGGCCTGCACCTGGCGCCGCGCCGAGAAGTGATCGATGGCGTCGTCGGTGTCGGTGGCGCGTACGCCGTGGAAGCGGATCTCGGCGTCGCCCGGCGTATCCGGGGCGCGCGCCTTGCTGTCGAAGATCACCAGCTTGTGCTTGGCCTGGCCGTCCTTGCTCTCGTCGTCGGCCTGGTCGTGTTCGAAGCGCCAGCTCAGGCCCTCGGAAGCCAGCAGGCGCGTGAAGAATTCCAGGTCGCTTTCGCGGTACTGCGTGCAGATCGCGCGCGGCTCCAGCGTTTGCGTGACGTCGAACTCAAAGCGCAGCTGCGGATAGTCGGCCAGCAGTTCGGTGACGATGTCCTGGGCGTTCTTGTCCTGGAAAATATAGCTGTCGCGGCGCAGCCGCAGCAGCGACAGCGCGGGTTCCAGCTGCAGGCGATAGCGCGCCACGCCGCCGTCCGCGCCCAGCCATGCGGCTTCGGTGCAGATGCCGTGCCATGCGCGCTTGCTTCCGTCCGGTTGCAATAGCGTGACGGTCAGCTCTTCGCCGATGAAGATGGTCAGATCCAGGTCGGTCGATACGCTCAGCGCGTCCACTTCGAACGCATACAGTTCGTTGACGCCTTCACGGCCGCTGAAATGTTCGGCCATCAGCGATTCGGGCAGTCCCGAATCCTGGGCGCTGGCCAGCGTGAGCAGGCGCGCGTGTTGGCTCAGGCCCGTGCCGAACAGGCCGAGCGCCGAGGGAATTTGTGACAGCAGGTCCATCAGGGCAGGGTGATCGTCAGGTTGGCGGCGCGCGGCGCCATTTTGACCACGTCGTTATACGCGTTCATGCGGTTCGCGGCATTGTGGTCCAGTGAAGTGCGCAGGCCGATGTAGCCCAGCACGCAGATCAAGCCAAACACGGAGCACAGCACCCACACCGGCAGGTCGCTGCGCAGCTTGTGCTTGATCTGGTCCGGACGCTCGGCGTGCGGCGCGAAGCCGCCGCGCTTGCCCTTCATGTGGGCGATCTCGTCGCCCAGGCGCGAGGTCAGGTAGTTCAGTTTTTCCGAACCTTCGAGGATGTACTTGCCTTGGAAGCCGAGCAGCAAACACATATGGAACACTTCCAGCGCCTGCATGTGCGCGCTGCCGCGTGCGCGCAGGTTCTCCAGGCGGTTGTAGAAGTTTTCGCCGGCCAGCTGGTCGCCGAACAGCACCAGTTGCAGCGGACGGCGTTCCCACGCGTCGCGGATGCTGAAGCTGGAGCGCAGGATGATCTCGTCGACCGCCGCGCAGAAGGCGTACTTGGCGTTGTCGATATCGTCCGGCGAGGCGTTGTGCTTCTTCGCGCCGCGGCCGAAGTCGTCCAGGAAGGCCGTCATCTTGCGGGCGAATTCGCCGTCGTCCTGCGGGCCGTTGCCGTTCTTGAGCATGAACAGCGCGTAAAAGCCGTCGTACATCAGGTCGAGCAGGGTTTGCGGAGCGCTGGCGGCGCTGGCCGGGGCGCCGGCGCCCATCAGGGAAGGTGCGGTAACTGCGTTCATTTTTGGTCCTCAGTTCAGGAAGTTACGGCCACCAGGTCCAGCTTCAGGTCGTGCATGCCGCCGGGGACGTAAATGGAAATCGATTGTGCTTGCATCATGCGCTCGTACATCTGGCCCTTGGCTTCGAGCGCGAAGTAGCAGGCGTCCGGACGCACCGGCACCGCGGCCGGCACTTGCGGCGCATGCGTGAGCCGCACACCCGGCATGGCCGACAGCACGAATTTTTCGACGTCGTCCGGGGCGCCGATCTTGAAGCGCAGCGGCACGATGTCCACCAACTCGCTGGCCGGCAGGTCGGCCGAGACGGCGATGTAGAACGTGGTCTTGTCGTCGATCTTCTGTGAATCGAGCATGCCGTGGTGGTACGACGGCTTGACTTCCTTGAGCGCGATGGCGAAGTACTTCGACGAGATCACCGTGTCGAGCAGCTCGCGGATGATCTGGTGCAGCTGGGCGAAACCTGGACCGGGATCGGTGTGCAGGTAGGGCGGCAGGTCGGCCAGGGTCCAGCTTTTCGAGAAGGTCATCAGCGCGCCGGCCAGCGACAGCAGCTGTTCGTACAGCCGCTCCGGATGCAGCGTCGGATGATGGAAGTAGTGCGACAGCGAGGCAAACGCCGAACTGGCCGTATGCAGCAGCCAGAAGGTCGACATGTCGCCGGAGCGGAATTCGATCACGTGTTTGCTCGGCTCGCGGTGGTGGCCATACAGCGCGCTGACCTTCGCCTGCAGCGCGTCGATCAGGCGGCGCAGCTGCAGGAACAGCAGCGGTGAGCTGCGGATCGACAGGCTGGGCGCGACAAACGCGGCATCCAGTTCAAAACCGCCGGTGGCGGCGCGGCGCAGGCGCAGCAGCGGGAAGTGGGTGTACGAATCGCGCGGTTCGAACTCCGACACCAGGCGCACGGTTTTTTTCAAATAGCTCAGCTGCGCCGATGCGGCCTGCGTGTACAGGTCCGGCGTCTCGCGGTTCGACTGCAGGAAGCGCACCGCGTTGCCGCCATTGGCGCCGTCGCCGAAATTGCCGCCGAACGGCTTGAACGCGGGCAGGGCGGCGTAGAAGGTCACGGTCTGCTGCGATTGCAGCATCTGGCTCAGGTCCACGGAATCCGGCAGCTCGTCTTCGCCGGGCGCGCTATATAACTCGCCGTCCTGGAAGCGCAGCGCCAGCTCCAGCACCCGCAAGGTGTTGTTGGCCAAGGCGTCACGGTCAATCTGCAGCTGGTTCACGCCCCAGGCGTAGGGATGCAAGGCCAGCATGCTTTGGTGCAGGCGCTGCTCGTGATACTGGTCCTGTTGCTGGAAGTGCTGCGGGCGCAGGAATAAGCCTTCGCCCCATAGAATTTTGCTGCTCATGCGTGCGTCCTTGAGAGTGTGGCGCATTGATGCCATTTGTTAAGTAGCAGAACAATAACATTTCTTGTCCAATTGGCGCGCCCGCTTGGTTTCTATCGTGCGCAGCTTAAAAAATAGGCAACTCGGACCCCTGTGGAACTAAAAAGTTCCCCTTCACAACCAAAAATTCAATTGAACGCGGTCAATAATAAATTTCTGATAACGTGGCGCCTGTTGGAGAAATTAGTGATTAAGCATTCTTTTTTGATATTTAGTTTGAGGACAGCATGAATACCGTTATTTCCCTCGGCCGCATCGGTCGTTTCATTGGCGCCGCTGTCTGCGCCGCATCGCTCAGCGCTTGTATGACCGCCCCGGTTATCCAGAAACCCGCGCTGCCTAGTATGGAAGATATGCTGGCCAAGGCCAGCCAGGCCAGCGGTTCGGGGCAGAAAGAGCAAGCCGTGACTTTGTGGAAGGAGGCGGCTGTCGCCTACCCGGCCGACAAGGCGCCGTGGACCAATATCGCGCAGACCCGTTATGAAGCCGGCCAATACGGCGAAGCCATTACCAGCGCACAGGAAGTGCTGGTGCGCGATCCCAACGACCGCCTGGCCAACAGCATCATCGCCATCAGCGGCCTGCGTCTGTCGACGCGCGCGCTGTCGGACCTGAGCCGCCAGAACAATTTGTCCGGATCGCTGCGCACCGAGTCGCAAGACCTGGCCAAGCTGCTGCGCGAAAGCCTGGGCGAGTCGGTACTGGTGCCGCCGCAGCCTTCGCAAGCCTCCAACCCGGCGCGCAACAACAGCAGCACTGCCGCCAAGGGCAAAAAAGGCAAGGCCAAAGCCGCGGATGAGGATTCGAGCGCCAACCCGTTCAACGCCTTGAAGTAAGCAAGCGATTGTAAAGAAATCTGCATTTAACCCAACGATAGGGGACTCCCATGTCAAAAAATACCAGCGTCCAGAAAAAATTACAGAAAATTCGTCCGCCACGGGTCCAGATGACCTATGACGTTGAAATCGGCGACGCCATCGAAAACAAGGAACTGCCTTTCGTGATGGGCGTGGTCGGTGATTTCGGCGGCAATTCGGAAGTCGAGCAAAAGCGCCTGAAGGACCGCAGCTTTGTCGGCATCGACCGCGATAACTTCGACGAGGTGCTGAAAGCCGTCGAACCGCGCGCCGCCTATCGCGTATCGAATGAGTTGAGCGATGAAGCCGGCCAGTTCGCGGTCGACCTGAAGTTCAAGTCGATGGACGACTTCCGTCCCGAAGCCGTGGTGCAGCAGGTGGAACCGCTGCGCAAGCTGCTCGAAGCGCGCACCAAGCTGGCCGACCTGCGCAACAAGCTGGCCGGTAACGACAAGCTGGAAGACATCCTCAACGACGTCTTGAACAGCACCGAGAAATTGGCCGAACTGGGCCAGCAAACCACGAAAGCCTGATCATGTCCGCTCAACTGACTCCAGGCGGCGCGCCCGCCGCTACCACTGAAATGGCTTTGCTTGACCAGATCGTCGAGCAAAGCAAGGTCGCCAAATCCAGCGCCGAACACGCGCGCGCCAAGGATTTGATTTCCGAACTGGTGAACCAGGTCATGGACGGCACCGTGGTCGTTTCCGACAACCTGGCCGCCACCATCGACGCCCGCGTCGCGGAACTGGACCGCATGATTTCGGCGCAGCTGTCGGCCGTGATGCACGCGCCGGAATTCCAGAAACTGGAAAGCAGCTGGACCGGCTTGAACTACCTGGTGCGCAACACCGCCACCGGCCAGAACCTGAAGATCAAGATGCTCAACGCGACCAAGAAGGAATTGGTCAAGGACTTCCAGTCCGCGCTGGAGTTCGACCAGAGCACCATGTTCAAGAAGGTCTACGAAGAAGAATTCGGCACCTTCGGCGGTGCGCCTTTCGGCGCGCTGCTGGGCGATTACGAGATCACCCGCCAGCCGGAAGACATGTACTTCATCGAGCAGATGTCGCACGTGGCCGCCGCCGCGCACGCGCCGTTCATTTCGGCCGCGTCGCCGGAACTGTTTGGCCTGGAGAGCTACAGCGACCTGGGTAAGCCGCGCGACCTGTCCAAGGTGTTCGACACCGTCGAATACGCGAAGTGGAAATCGTTCCGCGAATCGGAAGACTCGCGCTACGTCGGCCTGACGCTGCCGCGCTTCCTGGGCCGCCTGCCGTTCAACCCGGCCGATGGCGCCACCACCGAAGGCTTCAACTTCGTCGAAGATGTCGACGGCACCGATCACCAGAAATACCTGTGGTGTAATGCCGCCTACGCGTTCGGCACCAAGCTGACCGCGGCCTTTGAGGACTACGGCTGGTGCGCGGCGATCCGCGGCGTGGAAGGCGGCGGCCTGGTGGAAGACCTGCCGACCCACACCTTCAAGACCGACGAAGGCGAAGTGGCGCTCAAGTGCCCGACCGAAATCGCCATCACCGACCGCCGCGAAAAAGAACTGAGCGACCTCGGTTTCATCTCGCTGGTCCACTGCAAGAACACCGACTACGCCGCCTTCTTCGGCGCGCAATCGGCGCAGAAAGCCCGCAAATACAACAGCGAGGCCGCCAACGCCAACGCCGTGCTGTCGGCGCAGCTGCAATACATCTTCGCCGTCTCGCGCATCGCCCACTACATGAAGGCGATGATGCGCGACAAAATCGGCAGCTTCGCCGCCGCCTCGAACGTGGAAGACTTCCTGAACCGCTGGCTGACCCAGTACGTGCTGCTGGACGATAACGCCAGCCAGGAACAGAAAGCCCAGTTCCCGCTGCGCGAAGCGTCGGTACAAGTATCCGAAGTGCCAGGCCGTCCGGGCGTGTACCGCGCCGTGTCGTTCCTGCGTCCGCACTTCCAGCTCGACGAGCTGTCCGTTTCACTCCGTTTGGTCGCGGAGCTCCCTGCATCGACCAAGAACTAAGCAACCGTAGTACTTACTTTAACAACCGAAAGGAATAACAATGGCAATCGACGTCTATCTGCAAATCGATGGTATCAAAGGCGAATCCGCCGATGCTACCCACAAGGACTGGATCGAGGTATCGACCGTTCAATGGGAAGTGCTGCAGCCTAAGTCGGCTACCGCATCGACCGGCGGCGGCCACACCGCCGAACGCACCGAGCACAAAGACATCGTGGTCTCGAAGCTGGCCGACCTGGCTACTCCTCTGCTGCTGCAAACCTGCTCGTCGGGTAAAACCATTCCTAAAGCGAAGCTGGAATTCCTGCGCGCCGACGGCAATGGCGAGCGTATCAAGTACTTCGAAATCGAACTGGAAAATGTTCTGATCAGCAGCGTTGCACCAACCGTCAAGCAGGGCAACATCCTGACTGAAGACGTGGCGATCAAGTATTCGAAAGTGAAGTGGAAGTACACCCAACAGAAAGTTGGCGGCGGTTCGGGCGGTAACACCTCGGGTGGCTGGGATCTGTCGGCTAACAAGACCGCGTAATCGACTGACTGTTTGATGGGATACCGATGAAGGGTTTTACGCCGGGACTGTTTGACCGGCTGATGGATATGCCAGTCAACGGCGCCTCCAGCGGCACGGTATCGCGCTTGTCGATCGAGGACTTGAAGGACTCGGTCGCGCGCGATCTGGAAGCGCTCCTCAACACGCGCACCGTGATCCCGGAAGAGCTGCTGAAGCGGTATCCCGAATGCGGACGCTCGATCGTGACATACGGCTTGAACGACTTTGCCGGCCTGTCGCTGTCGAGCACCGATGATCGCGCTTTTATTTGCCGATGTCTTGAAAAAGCCATCGCGCGCCACGAGCCACGCCTGCGCAATGTGCAGGCTTCGCTAGAACTGCGCGCTGACTCGATCAACCGCCTCAACTTCGCCATCACGGCGTTGCTGGTGGTGAGTTCGGCCCATGAGCCGGTCAATTTTGATGCTGTGTTGCAGCCGTCCAGCCTGCACTACACCATAAGCAAGGCGCGCCGCGTGGCGCAATCGGGAGCCTGAGTTGGACCAATTATTACCATATTACGAAAGGGAGCTGGGATTCCTGCGCCGCTATTCGCGCGAATTCTCCGAACGCTACCCAAAAATCGCCGGCCGGCTGCTGATCGGCGGCGAGGTGTGCGAAGACCCGCACATCGAACGCATGATCGAATCGTTCGCGCTGCTCAATTCGCGCATCGCCAAACGGCTCGACGACGACTACCCGGAATTTACCGAAGCACTGTTCGAGGTGCTGTATCCGCACTACCTGCGGCCGTTCCCTTCGTGCTCGATCGCGCGCATGGACTTCAGCGGCGCCGCGGCGCAGCTGACCACCGCCAGCGAAATCCCGCGCGGCACCCAGCTGACCACGCGCCCGGTGCGCGGCGCCGTGTGCACCTTCCGCACCGCGTATCCGGTGACGGTCGCGCCGCTGGCGCTGACGCATGCGGCCTTCGCCGCCATCATCGATGCGCCGGAAGCGACGCGCACACCGCCCAACGCCACCTCCAGCATCAGCCTGACCATTTCCAGCACCTCGGCCCAGGTCGCGGTGCCGCAGCTCGGGCTGTCCAAGCTGCGCGTGTTCATCGACGGCGAGCCGTCCTTCTGCGCCGCGCTGCGCGATGCGCTGTTCATGCGCGGCGTATGCGCCTATGCGGAAGCGGACGGCAATGGCCGTTGGATACCGCTGCATAAGATCCCGGTGACCCCGGCCGGCTTCGACGAGGAAGAATCGCTGATCGATTTTTCGGCCCGTTCGCACGCCGCCTACCGCCTGCTGACCGAGTATTTCTGCTTCCCGGAGAAGTTCAACTTCTTCGACATCGACCTGCACGCGCTGGCCGGCGTACTGCCTGCCGGCTGTAAATCGGTGACGCTGCACCTGGCCTTGTCCGGCATGCGCACTGATTCGAACACCGCCCGCATGCTCGGCACGCTGAACATCAACAACGTGCTGCTGGGTTGCACGCCGGTGGTCAACCTGTTCCGCCAGCGTGGCGAGCCTATTCGACTGACGCACACCACCGCCAGCTATCCAGTGCTGGCCGATGCCCGACGCGCGTTCGCGTACGAGGTGCAATCCATTGATTCCGTGAAGCTGGTGCGCCAGACGCCGCAAGGCGAATCGGTGCTGGAGTTCCGCCCGTTCTACTCGCTGCGCCACGGCCAGACGCCGGAAAAAAATGGCCACTACTGGGTCATGCGGCGCGATGACATCATCGCCGAGAAGAGCCCCGGCTACGAGACGCAGATCTCCATCGTCGATATCGACTTCGATCCGGCCGAGGTGGAAACCGACACTCTGAGCCTGGAGCTGAGCTGCACCAACCGCGATTTGCCGGCCTCGCTGAGCTACGGCCAGCGCGGCGGCGACTTGTTCCTGGAAGGCGGTTCCAGCGTGCGCGCCATCAGCTTCCTGCGCAAGCCGACGTCCTCGCACCGCTTCGAACGTGGCCGCGGTGCGCACTGGCGCCTGATTTCACACCTGTCGCTGAACCATTTGTCGCTGGCCGACGGCGGCCTGGATGCCTTCCGCGAGATGCTGACGCTGTACGACCTGCCGCGTTCACCATCATCGCAGCGCCAGATCGGCGGCATCCTGGCGGTGGCGCACAAGGCGGCCAATACCTGGTTGCCGGGGAATCCGTTCGCCTGCCTGGTGCGCGGCATCGAGGTGCGCCTGACCATCGACGAGGAAGCCTTCGTCGGTAGCGGCATCCACGCTTTCGCCCACATCATCGAGCGCTTCCTCGGCCTGTACGTGCACGCCAACAGCTTCACCCAACTGGTGATCGTATCGAATAAAACTGGAGAGGAGCTGTTGCGATGTACGCCACGAAGCGGCGATTTGAGCCTGCTGTAATCGAGCGGCTGTTCGCGCAGCCGTACCGGTTCGAGTATTTCCAGGCAGTGCGCATGCTGGAGCTGTGGCTCAAGCGCCATGGCGCGCCGGGCGAGGGCGCGGTCGCCAATTACCTGCGCTTCCAGAATTCGACCTCGCTCAACTTCCCGGCCAGCCAGCTGGAAGCGATGCAGCCGGAACCGCGCGAAGTGCCGACCGACGCCCGCTCGCTGGCGGAGGCGCTGCAATCGACGCAGCTGAAGTACATCCGCATCACGCCAGCCTTCATGGGTTTCCTGGGCAGCAGCGGCACGCTGCCTGCGCACTACACGGAACGTATCGCCGCGCACGCGCTGTACGAAAAGGACGATGGCCCCCGCGCTTTCCTGGATACCTTCTCCAACCGCGCGCTGGCCCTGTTCTACGAGGCCTGGCGCAAGTACCGGCTGGAGCTGAAGTATCAGGTCGACGGCAAGGACACCTTCCTGCCGCTGCTGCTGTCCCTGGCCGGCATGGGCAACGAGTCGCTGCGCCGGCGCCTGTCGGACGACGGCAATGGCGTGCTCGATGAGTCGATAGGCTACTTCGCCACCGCCATGCGCCAGCGTCCTGCTTCGGCGGTGCAGATTGCGAAGGTGCTGTCGGAGTATTTCAACCAGAAGATCAAGGCCGAGCAGTTCATCGGCTGCTGGTACGACGTGCCGCAGGAGCAGCAGACAGCGCTCGGCCTGGGCAACGCCATGCTGGGCGCCGGCGCCATGGCCGGCTCGCGCGTGTGGCAGCGCGATTTGCGATTACGGTTGGTGATAGGCCCGCTGGACCTGGAAGGCTACGAATCCTTCCTGCCCGGCGGTAAAGCGGCGAAGGCGCTGGAAAGCATGTTGACCATGTTTACCGGCCTCTCGCTGGAGTACGAGGTGCAGCTGGTGCTGCGCGCGGCCGACGTGCAGGGTGCGCGGCTGGAAGATGATCGCGTCGGCGGACGACTGGGGTGGGACAGCTTCCTTGTCACGGACGTCCAGACCCAAGACCGCGCCGATGTGCGCTATGAGATTCATACAGTATAAAAAAATAAAGGAACCATCATGAGCATCAATCTGAAAACACTGATCGGAAAACTGAACGACACCAGCCGCACGGCGGCCACCCGCGCCGCCAGCCTGTGCGTCTCGCTGGGCCAGTATGAGGTCGACCTCGAACACCTGTTCCTGGCGCTGCTTGAACAGCCCAAGAGCGATTTCGTCGTCATCGCGCGGCAGAGCGGTATCAGCGTCAGCATGTTGGAAGCCGATTTGCAGGCGGAGATCGCGCGCCTGAAGACAGGCAATTCCCGCACGCCAGTGTTCTCGGAGCGTTTGCCCAAGCTGTTTGAGCATGCATGGCTGATCGCGTCACTGGACTTGCAAGCGGGCCAGCAGGCCAAGATCCGCAGCGGCCACTTGTTGCAAGCGCTGTTGACGGAGCCGGAGCTGGCGCAGCTGGCCTATCGCGGCTCCAAGCTGTTTGCAAAATTTGAAGTGGATCAGATCAAGCATAACCTGGACAAGCTGACCGCCGGCTCCGACGAAGCGGCGGCGGCCACGCAAGGCGGCGAGCATGAAGAACTGGATGGCGATCCGGTCGGCGATCTGTCGGCCAAGGCCGCGACCAAGACCCCGGCGCTGGACCAGTTCACCACCAACCTGACGCAGCGCGCGCGCGACGGCAAGGTCGATCCGGTGATTGGCCGTGACATGGAAATCCGCCAGGCCATCGACATCCTGATGCGCCGCCGCCAGAACAACCCGATCCTGACCGGCGAGGCCGGCGTCGGCAAGACCGCCGTGGTGGAAGGCCTGGCGCTGCGCATCGCGCTGAACGACGTGCCGGACGTGCTGAAGGGCGTGGAGATCCACACGCTGGATATGGGCCTGCTGCAAGCTGGCGCCAGCGTCAAGGGCGAGTTCGAGAACCGCTTGAAGAACGTCATCGACGAAGTGAAGAAAAGCCCGCACGCCATCATCCTGTTCATCGACGAAGCGCATACGATGATCGGCGCCGGCGGCCAGGCTGGCCAGAACGACGCGGCCAACCTGCTGAAGCCAGCGCTGGCGCGCGGCGAACTGCGCACCATCGCCGCCACCACCTGGGGCGAATACAAGAAGTATTTTGAGAAGGACGCCGCACTGGCGCGCCGCTTCCAGGTCGTCAAGGTCGAGGAGCCGAGCGAGGAACTGGCTTGCGCCATGTTGCGCGGCATGGCGCCGCTGATGGAAAAACACTTCGGTGTGCGCGTGTACGACGAGGCGATCACCGAGGCGGTGCGCCTGTCGCATCGCTACATCATGGGCCGCCAGCTGCCGGACAAGGCGATCAGCGTGCTCGATACCGCTTGCGCGAAAGTAGCGCTGGGCCAGAACGCCACGCCTGCGCTGATCGAAAACCTGGCGCGCAAGCTGGAACGCATCGCTGCGGAATCGGTATCGCTGCAACGCGAGCAAAACACCGGCGGCAGCGCGCATGTCGCCCGTCTGGCGGAGTTGGAAGCGGGCCGCGTGGCCGCCGCCGCGCAGCATGCCGAGTTGTCGGCGCGCTGGGAGAAAGAGAAGGCGCTGACGGAGCAGATCAAGGCCGGACGCGTGGTGCTGGAGGCCGGCGGTGAGGGCGGCGCGGGCCAGGGCAAGGATTTGCAGGCGCTGCAAACGGAGCTGAAGTCGCTGCAAGGCGAAACGCCGATGGTGCCGGTGCAGGTGGATGGTCATGTGGTGGCGGAGATTGTCGCCGGCTGGACCGGCATCCCGTTGGGAAAAATGGTCAAGGACGAGATCAAGACGGTGTTGAACCTGAAGCCGATGCTGGAACAGCGCGTGCTGGGACAGCCGCACGCTATCGAGGCGGTGGCGCAGCGCGTGCGCACGTCGCGCGCCAATCTGGACGATCCGAACAAGCCTAAGGGCGTGTTCCTGTTCGTCGGCCCGTCTGGCATCGGCAAGACCGAAACCGCGCTGGCGCTGGCCGATGTGCTGTACGGTGGCGAGCGCAAACTCATCACCATCAACATGAGCGAATACCAGGAAGCGCACAGCGTCTCCGGTCTGAAAGGTTCGCCACCGGGCTATGTGGGCTATGGCGAAGGCGGCGTCTTGACCGAGGCCGTGCGCCGCAATCCGTACAGTGTGGTGCTGCTGGATGAAGTGGAAAAAGCCCACCCGGACGTGATGGAGCTGTTCTTCCAGGTGTTCGACAAGGGCGTGATGGATGACGCGGAAGGTCGCGAGATCGACTTCAAGAACACCATCATCATCCTGACGTCCAACGTGGCGTCCGCCGCGATGATGCAGGCTTGCCTGAACAAGACCGGCGACGAGTTGCCCGATCCTGCGGCGCTGGAGGAACTGATTCGTCCGCACCTGATGAAGCAGTTCAAGCCGGCCTTCCTGGGCCGCCTGAAGGTAATTCCGTACTACCCGATTCCCGACGATGTGCTGGTGGAGATCATCAAGCTCAAACTGGGCAAGATCCAGCAGCGTATCAGCGTCAATCACAAAGCGGAGTTCAGCTACGACGAGGCATTGGTCGAAGCGGTGCTGGCGCGTTGCACGGAAGTCGATTCCGGCGCCCGCAATGTCGATAATATCCTCAACGGCACGCTGCTGCCGGAGGTGGCCGAATCCGTATTGACCAAGATGGCCGAAGGTGCCGCGATCAGCAAGATCAAGGTCAGCGCCAACAAGCAGGGCCAGTTCAAATACACCGTTAAATGAGGAGAATGATGACTATGAAACGCCAAGCCACAATTGCAATCTTGATGTCCACGTTGATCCTGACCGCTTGCCACAAGAAGGACAAGCAGGAAGAGGCGCCTGCCGCCGCTGCGCCAGCGCCGGCAGCTGCTCAAGCCGCGGCGGCGCCGGCAGCCGCGCAACCAACCGAGCAGCAGGAAGAGATGGCCAGGAAGCAGGCTTTGCTCGACTTCGGCACGATGGAAGACAAGTACCTGAATGATCCAAAGGGACAGTGGGCAGCGACCGCGAAGGCCAGTTCGACCTTCGGCGACGACAATGGCCGGGAACCGTCGGAGTCCAATTTGGCCAGGAACGCCGTCGGTCCGTCGGATGACCGCAGCTGGAGTAACAACAACCAGGACAAGGGATTCGACTGGCTGGAGGTGGGCTACGCCAAGCCGGTCAACGCGACCGAGCTGCGGGTGATCATGCCCGGCGGCGACGGTGTGGAGGCGGTGAACAAGGTGGAGTTGCAGGACACGGATGGCAAGTGGAACACCATCTGGTCCGGCATCAGCGAAGTAAAGCAGGACAGGCGCGGCAACCGCACCTGGTTCGTGCGCACCTTCGACAAGACTGCTTATAAAGTCAAAGGCGTCAAGATCACCATGGCCAACAATGTCCAACACGGCTACAAGCAGGTAGACGCCGTGCAGCTGGTTGGCGAATAAGGCTTAGTTGGGAGGTCGAACTCCCAACATCTCTTCGATGTGGGAGAGCGAACCTTCGTCCTTGATGACGGAGCGCAGCCAGGTGTGCAGGTCTTGTTCTCCAGCGGTGGCTGCTTTTTCGGCGAAGTAGGAGACCGGGCTATGCGGCTCGGTATCGCGGAAGAACTTCGCTACCGCCCGCAGTTGCGCGATCGCGTGGGTACGATTGCGGATCGGGCCAGAGGCGCCTTCGCGTTGTTGTGGCGCCGCTGCGCCGTTGTCGGCATGCGAAGGCTGCTCGTCGGCTTCGTCAACTTGCGCTTCGGCGCCATTGGATTTGGCCGCCGCCGGCATCACGTGCAGCATAGATTGCACGGCGTCACGCGCGGCCGAGAAGCCGGGGCTGTCCTGGCCCAGCTTTGCATCAGCCGCTTTCTCCAGTTGCAGCAAGGCGTCCATGCAGTACTGCGCATCCGCGACAAACTTGGCGCAGAACTGCGCGGAGTTGGAGCGTTTGGCCGCTTCCATGTCGGCCAGCTTCGGCGCGCCGGATTGATCGTCGCTGCCAGTGGCCCGCTTGCGGGCGTATTCGAAGTCGATGGTGGAGTAGGCCGTGTTGCGGCCTTCCGTCAGCGGCAGCTCGCGGATCAGCGATCGGGTACGTGCCAGTATCCAGCTTAAGTTGCCGATGCGCTGGTCGTTGTCGCCGCCGTCCGCTTCCGGGAATAAGCCCATGCCCCAATACTGCTCGCACAGGCCCGCCAACAGGCGATAACCTTCCGCCAGGCCGCGCAGGTGATGCTGCTTGGCGGCGGCTTCGGTCAGCCATACAGCCAGGCGCAGGTCCTTGCTCTTTTCCGTCAACAGCGCCGAGCAGCGCTTGACGACGAATTCCCAATCCGCTTCCTTCAACTCTGTCACCCACTCGCCTTGATCCAGTGATGGATCGTCGTACTTGCGCGCCTGGCCGATGGCGTCCAGGTCGGACGAGAAGGACAGGTCCTCGCCAGACGGGTGGCTGTCGCTGATGGGAATTAATAACTGCTCTGCTGAAAACATGATGTCCTCTGATTGATTATTGGGCCATGCGGAACTCGATGCGACGGTTGCGCGCGCGCCCGTCCGCACTGTCGTTGCTGGCGATAGGCCGGTCGGGACCCTGGCCGCTGGCGGTCAGCAGGTCGCCATTCAGGCCGTGGCCAGCGAAATAGGTCTTGACGGTCTCCGCGCGCGCCTGGCTCAGGCCCAGGTTGGTGGCGCGCAGGCCGGCGCTGTCGGTATGGCCGATGATCTCGACCTTGCGTCCTTTGAGCTTGAGCAGCGCCGCCAGCATCTCGTCGAGAATTGCTTTACCGGCGGGCGTCAACGTCGCCTTGCCGCTTTCGAATTCGACGGTGCGGTTGGCCAGCGTGGTGTCCAGGATGCTCTGGTCGGCCGCCGATACGCGCAGGCCGTTGTTGACGGTGTAGGTCGGATTGAGGCTGGTGGCGACCGTACTGGCGATGCGCTGGCGCACCGACTCGTTGGCCACTTCGCCGCGCAGGCTGACGTTGCTGCCATCGATTTTCAGCTGGCCGCGGCTGATCTGCTTGAGGTCTGGGGTGATCAGCTTTTGCACGTAGCCGTTCCAGTTGGCCGGCATGGCGACCGGGCCGATGGCGATCTGGTCGACCACCTTGTCGGCGCCGTAGACTTCGCGCAGCTTGGCCAGGACGGCGGCCTTGCTGCCTTCGTCCGGCACGGTGCCGCTGGCCAGCACCTGGCCCGGCTCAGGCGCGGCAGGCGCCAGGCCTGGATTCTGGGCGCTGGCGCCGGCGGCGCTGAGCGCGCACAGGGCGGCCAGCAGGGCGTTGGCGATGGTTTTGTTAGAGCGCATGGTCAGGTTCCGATAAACGCCGCGCCGACGGAATCCAGCGCGGACTTGAGTGACAGGTTGGCTTGCGCCAGGTAGGTGGACAGTTTCTTGACGCCGTAATCGGAGTCGATCTGCTCTTCCACCCAATCCAGTTGTTCGAAGTCGATGTGGTGCTCCAGCGCCGTTTGCGGATCCATGATCGCGCGCAGCGTTTGCGCCGAGGCGCCGCTGAAGCCCAGCACCAGCGATGGCCGCTGCTCGATGCGCGTGACAAACAGCGCCAGTTCGAAATCGGCGCGCGCCAGGAATGGCGTGATCAGGTGCATCCAGAAGGCGGCGACCAGGTTGCGGTACATCGGATCGGTCGGCAGCGGCAGCAGCAGGCTTTTTTCCAGCCGGCTGGAACTGCTGGCCATCACTGGTTGCAGCAGCATGCCCAGGGCCAGCAGGATCTGCCTCACCGTGCCTTTGAAGCCGGTCTGCGCCAGCATGGCGTCGAGCGCGCCCACGGTTTGCAGTTCAAGGAAGTCCTCGAAGGCGGCATCGTAGGCGGCCGAACGCAGATCAAGTTCGATCATGTGATTGGCGGCGCTTTGCAGTGGCAGCGTGGGGTCGCCGGCTTCCCGTACGCCGTTGGTCAGTGTTTCGAGGCGGTTCCACAGGCGCGTCAGCACCAGCGGGGAATTCTCCACGAAGGCGGTTGGTTCGGCCACTTCCATCGCGCCCATCATCAGGAAGGGGTAGCGGCGGCTGGACTGGTCGCTGCTGGCGACGATATGGCCGGCGATGGCGTGCCGGCGGCGCGGCCCGACAAAGGCGAAGTGCAGCGGCGCGACGGCGTCGTAGTTCAGCTTCCAGCGGGCGTCGGTGCTCATCAGGTCCATCGCCTGCGACAGCCAGTCGTCCAGTACCTTGATCAGTGCCGGGCTGTCGCTGCCTTTGACGAAATCGCCGCGGCTAGGAATCTTGCCGAAGTAGCCGACGCTGATTGGCGTGGCGCCGCGGCTCATTGAACGGCTCCCGAGTTGGCGGCTGCTGTGCGGGACGGCGCGGCCGGCGGCTTGGGCGCGGGCGTTGCAGCCGGTGTGGCCGGGGCGACCGGTGCAGCCGGTGCCGCTGGTGCGGGAGCTGGCGCCGGGAGCTGGCCGGCGGCGATGATCGACTCCGGCAGGCGCAGTCGCTTGAAGCCTTGCGCCGCTTGCACCGGCTGCGGCGCCGGAGCCTGCGTGGTGGTGACGATCTTCAGGTTGGCGGTGACGACCACGCCGGCGTTGTCCCAGCTCAGTTCAAACACGCCGTTGTCCTTGCGCTTGCGTTTGGCGGCGTCGATCATTTTCTTCAGACCGAAGTGGCCAGGCTCGCTCAACAGGCTGACGCTGCGGCCTTCCGGCGTGATCGCGGTAATCTTCGAACCGGGCACGCCCTGCGGATTCGGCCATGCCATGTGTACCCAAGGTTGCGGCTGGCCACGCCAGCGCAGCGACTGGCCGTCGATCTCGATGGTGAACTCGGTCGCGCCGACGGCGCTCAGCGCCTGCAAGTCGAACATGGTCTGCGCTTCGCCGCCGCTGGCTGCCGCGGTGTTGGCGACGCCGGCCGCCGACAGCGGAGCGATCCAGTTCGGGAAGGCCGCCACCACTGGCGGCGCCAGGTTGACGCCCATGTCGGCCCAGGTCTTGGCGCTCAGCGAATCGCCGCGGCGCACCACCAACGGTCCGATGGTGGTGTTGAAGAACTTGGCGATGGCGCCATCCGGTCCGAAGATTTCGCCGATTTCGGCGTTGGTGGCCTCCGCGCGCGATTCGGTCGCGAACGGATACTTCAATGCCAGGTTCTTGCTGAACGGTTGCAGCACCTGCGCGACCCACACCTTGTTGATTTCGGTCTCGGTCGGCTTGACGATGACGGCGAAGGTCTGCATCAGCGGACGCACGAGCAGTGGGCGGATCGCCAGTTTCTGCGCATCGGTCATCCCGGTCAGCATTTGTTCGTCGACGTATTTGAGCGCGTCGGCCAGTTCGGAGCCGGTGCCGTCCAACGTTTGCTGCATCAGCTGCTTGGCGCCAGGGCCTGGATCGCCCTGGTTCTTGATCTGGTTGAAGCGGGTGCGCAGCTTGGACATCTGCTCCATATAGCCGCGCATCAGCGATGCGTCCCTGTCCTTGGTAACCACCAGGCGGGCGACGCCGGAGAACTCGCGGCCGACAGGACCGAGCGGCAGCGCGGCGTTCTGCACGTTGCCGGAGCTGCTGACGTTGATGTTGAGCTGCGATGGTTTCTGGCGCAGGATGGTCTCGCGGAACCAGCCGGATACGCCGCGTTGTGCGCGTTGCAGGCCGGCGTCCAGCAGCGAAGGGTTATCCCACGAGGTTTGTTCGTAGACCGTGGTGACCAGCTTGTTGATCGGCGAGGTTTGCGGATCGCCCAGGCGGTTCATCGCGGATGCGGCGTTGTCGAAGCCTTCCAGGTCGCGGATGGTGACGCCTTGAATGAACTTCTCCCATTCCTTGGCGTAGTCGTTCTTGTACAGCTCCACCAACGATTTCTGGATTTGTTCCGGGCTGCCTTCCAGCGTCAGGTCGTCCTTGGAGGAGGTCTTGAGCACCCAGTCGGCGCTTTGCATTTCGCGGTTGGCCGCGTCGCGGAAGGCTTCCTGCACGAAGCCTTCCCACGCCTGGCGCGTGAAGCTGCCGGGAATGGCATAGCTGCCCAGTACCAGCTCCTTGTCCTGGTCGCCGACGATGCGGGCCACGGTCATCGATGGGAAGCGGGTTGCGGCGCGGGCCTTGACGTCGGCGTAGACGCGCTCGCGCGCCGGCATGCCGCGCACCACGCGACGCAGGTTGTCGCGGGTCTGGTCGACCAGCGCCAGTTTGCCGTCGATCTGCGGCCATGACGTGTCGTTGATCTGCGCCAGGTAGAAGGAGATCATGCGCTCGGCGCTGCGTATCATCTGCTCGCGCGGCATGGCGCCACGGTTCCCGTCCAGCCAGACGCGCCAGAAGCGGGTTAGCTGGTCGTTCAGGTGGCCGGCTTCGGCGCGCGACTTATCGCTCAGCATCAGGTAGGTTTTCAGCGCATTGTAGGCGTCTTCCGCGTTGGCGGGCGAGGCGTCCTTGAACTGAGTGGCGCCGTTGTTGACCGGGGCGGCGGATGCGTTGGTGTCGGCCGCTACGCCGCCGGCTGCGGCGGTGACCGCAGCCGTTACCGGCTTGGCCATCGGCTGCAGCTGCGCGGCGCCGCTGTTGACTTCCGCGAGGAAGGCTTCCAGCGACTGGCCTACTGGCTTGAGCATCACTTCACGCACGCCGGCGAAGTATTCTTCGCGCAGTTTGCGGTCCAGCAGGTCGCCCTGGTACAGGCCCAGGCCTAGTGACAGCGGCCGGTGGTCACGGTAGCTATCCAGCTGTTCGATACGGTCTTGCAGAATCTCCAGCGCCTGGAAGCGCGACTGCAGGTCCATGCGGTTTTGCTGCACCTTGATGGCCTGGTCCAGGTCCGCCTGGACGTTGGCCACCAGCTGGTGGTTGTTCATGTAGGACCAGCTCCAGCCGGCCAGCGCCAGGCCGACGAAGGCGGTGGCGGCGAAGAAGGCGGCGTAGCGCATGCGCGTCTTGGCCGGGCTGGCGTATTGCGCGACCAGGTCCTTGTCCGCGAAGATCACTTTGCGGAACAGGTTGAGCAGGAAGTAGCCTTGCTGCTGGTGGGCTTCTTCATGCTCTTGCGGTTGCAGCTTCAGGTCGAAGCGCTGCGCCACGCGGTGCGAGGAAGCGGAGACCGATTCGCCTTCCTGCAAGGCGCTGGTGAAGTAGAAGCCACGGAATACGGGCTTGAACTGGAATGGATTTTCTTCAAACAGCGTGGCGATGAAGGCGCGCAGCGACGGTTTGATCGAGCTGAATTCCAGCGGGAAGGTGAACACGCCGGACGGCATGCGCTCGCGCCACTGCAGCGCCATATTGGCCTGGCTCAGGTCTTTGAGGCCGTCGTACAGTTCATCGAAGCGGGCGTCGAACTGGTCGAGTATCTGTTCGCTGGTGGTGGACTGGCTGTAGGGCAGGGTGGCGCCCCAGATCTTATCGCGCTCGCCGCGCTCGGCGTCCTGGAAGAATTCGTTGAAGCCGGTGATCAGGTCGGCCTTGGTGAAGACCACATACACCGGCGCATACACTTCGAGGCGCTCGGTCAGTTCCTGCACGCGCTGGCGCAGGTTCTTGGCCAGGTTGATGGCGAATTCCGGACGGTTGCGCGTCAATTCGGCGATGCTGACGGCGATGATGACGCCGTTGATCGGCGCCTTCTTGCGGTATTTTTTCAGCAGGTCGAGGAAGCCGAACCATTCGCCGCGGTCTTCGTCGACGACCGAGTAGCGGCCGGCGGTGTCGAGCAGGATGCCGTCGGTGGTGAAGAACCAGTCGCAGTTACGGGTGCCGCCCACGCCTTGCACGATCTTGGTATCGGCGAACGGGAACTGCAGGCCGGAGCTGGCGATGGCCGTGCTCTTGCCCGCGGCCGGATTGCCGATCACCATATACCACGGCAGTTCGTACAGCGCGGCGTTGCCGGAGAACTGGCCGATCTTCGAGCCCTTGATGGTGGAGATGGCGTCCAGCAGGCGCTTGCGGATCACGTCCGTTTCCTGGCGCTGGGCCGGATCGGGCTTGGCGGACGACTTGTTGACCTGCTGTTCCAGCATATCGCCCAGTTGCGCGGCGGCGCGCTGGCGGCGTTGGCGGCGCCATAGCCACACGACGGCGCCGAACAGCAGCGCAATCGCCAGCACGGTCCAGGCGACGCTGGCCGGCCATTGGAAGATGGCGGCGGCGATCAGCAAACAGGCGGCGAAGGCCACCCAGCCGATCACGATCAGGCTGTTGCGGGTCGTCAGGAATTGCCAGGTTTTTTGCATCATGATTGGGGCTCTAGAAAAATTCGTCAAATTCAAACAGGTACGGCAACGGCGGGGCCGATCACGGCGACATAGCGCCGGAACGGGTCAAGATTACTGATGCACAGAATGGGGGCGTTGCGGTTTTCGGCTTCCTGCCGCGCCAGGACCAGCGCGGTCAACCAGGTGACGCCGCCGCAGCTGCCGCAGCTGGCGCCGACGCTGAGCACATCGACGCCAGGATCGAGTTGCGGCGTCGATGCCGACACCATGCCCATCAACTCCATGACGCGGCTGGTGCGGTGGTCGGTGTCGGCAGCGATCAGGGCGATGGAGGATGCTTCGCGGCCGGCGCCGAGTAGCGCCTTGGTGCTGAGCTCTTGCAGCAGCTCGGCGCTGGAACGCCTGGATGTATCGGCGGAATGTGGCAGTTGGCCGCTGCTCATGGCCAGCAACTGCGGCAGCTCGGCGCCGAACGCCAGCAGCTTGGCCTGGGCGGCGTCGGCCAGCAGCAGGCCGGCAGCGCCTTCGCCGGGGATGCGGCCTTGCGGGTGACTGGAGTTGAATAGCGCGGTGGCGTTGTCCATGCTTTCGACGCTGTCGGCGCCTATGTGGGAGCCGCAGGCCACCACCAACGCCAATGCCGGCGGCTCGTTCGACAGCAGCCTTGCCAGCACGGTGCCGGCTTCGGTGTCGGCCGCGCCGCGTTCCGGGGCGACGGTGATGCGGTCTTCCGGCCATCCGGCCTGGATCGCGAGGTGGCGGAACCACAGTACGGTGGCCTGGCGCTGCTCGGGTTTCCACTCGGGCGCCCATACAGGATGCAGTTGCAGCATCGGCAGCGGCGAAGGTTCGCGCTGCGCGATGTGGCCGGCGTGGGCTTCCAGCAAGGTGTGGCCGGCAAGGTGGCCGGACAACTCGTTCACCACTTCGCTGCCGGCGCTCAGGGCGCGCCACTGCTCGTCGCTGAAGCTTGGCGCGAGTGCGTTGGCGGTCAGCCAGTCCGACATTTCGGCGCGCAGCGCTTCGGCATCGAGGTCGGCGATGCGGGCGCTCATGATCGGGTAGCCATAGGCGTCGATCAGTTCCGGGTCCAGCTCGGGACGCGGGTTGTTGTCGGCCAGTGTGGCGCTCAGTTCAGCGGGCGACATGCCATGCGGTGCGCGCACGGCGGCGGCCACCAGCGACAGCGATGGTCCGCGCGCCGGTTCCGCTGGTGCTGCGCTTTGTGCGGCAGCGTCGCCGGTGGCCGCGGCAGCTGCGGGAGCGCTGATGGCGCGATAGATTTTTTGGCCCAGCCAGAACACCGCCAGCAGCGCCAGTGGCAGCACCAGCAGGTACAGCACCAGATCGTCGGTGGCCGGCACGCGGTTGTTCGCGCGCCAGTACCAGACGGCGCCCAGCCAACTGGCGCCGAACGCCAGGAGCGCCATCATCAAATTTTTAAGCCATGCCGCCATTTTTAGCTGTACCTTATCGTTTCATCACACCGGGCATACGCAGTTCCGTGTGCCCGAAGTCCATCATCTTCCAACGTCCGCCCCAGGTCAGGCCCAGCGACTCGGCCACTTCGCCGTAGAGCTGATAGCCGCGCATGGCCCACGGATCTTTTTCCGAGATCACCAGCTTGCCGTCGCGCAGAAACGCGCAGTCGGCGGCCAGGCCGTATTGGTGCCAGCTCTGGAAGGCCGCCGCGTTGGTGACGTTCGGTCCCATCGCTGCCAGTTTGTTCTGGCGTTCCGGGCTGCGGTAGCCTTCCAGGATCGCCATGTCGTAGCCGTGCTTCTCCTTCATGATCTTGAAGGCCATCAGCAGCCGCTGTGCGTAGGCGGCGTCCATCAAGGCCCAGTCGCGGCTTGCGGAAACCAGCATCGGCCGCTCCAGCGCCACTTCGGCCGAGGCAAACACCAGCGGCGGCAGTGCCTGCGGCGGCACCAGCTGCTCGCCTTGCAGCAGATCGGCGACCTGGGTGTTGATTTCCCGGGTCGAGGTGTCAAAGCCGCTCAGCGTGCTTTTGGAACTCATCAACAGTGCCAGCAGCGGCGGCACGCAGATCAGCGCCGCTCCGCCCAGGCACAACACATAGTGCTGGCGCAGGAAGGCGCCGACTTCGCCGGCCGAGGCGCGTCCGGTGCGGCCGAGCGCGCTGGCGTCCTGCTGGCGGCGCTGGGCGATCTGGCCCATGCGCTGTTGCAGCCGCTGGCCGGCGCCGGCCAGCGCGTTGAGCACGAATTCGCGTCCGGCCGGGAACAGGACCATCCAGCTGATCAAACAGGCAAGTACAAAATAGAGTGCGATTGCCAGTATCAGCACGACAGTTCCTCTCCAGCATAATGTTGCATCATTAGTGTCCTTAAAGCATTGCTTTCAGTATATCTTACAGTTATGACAATCCAGCGCACGATTGAAATCGCCCTATGACACGACGGAAATCCGGGGTGCGCACGGTTGACTTTGTAAGATGCGTCGCGTTTTCCTTGAATCGCGTAAAGTAATGCGAAATTAACAAGGAGTACATTTTGCAACGTCAAGACGATCGCCCTTCAAAGGGGGGCAGGCCCAGTCTGCTTTCCTCGGAACAGCAAGCGGAGGTGGACCGCCAGCGCATTCTGAGCACGTTGGACAACAAACCGCCTGCGCCCGTGGGCGCCGTGGCGCGCGGCCAAGGCAAGCGTCCTGGCGGTTTGATGGTTTGGGGCACGGTAGGCATCGGCGTGCTGGCGGCGCTGGGCGGCGCGCTGGCCTGGATGAGCAATACGCCTGACGAAGACAGTGTGCCGGTCGTTGTGGTCGCGGCGCCGGCCAAGCCGGTAACCGTTGCGGCTGCGCCGGCCGAGCCAGAAGTGTCGACCGCGGCGATCTTGGAGGAGGCGCCTGTCGTCGCCCCGGTGTCCGAGAAGTTGCCGTCGCTGAAGGAAATGCTGGCCGCGCCGGCCAAGCCCAAGGCCCCTCCCGACGAACTGATGCAGGCGTTGGAACGGCCGCAGCCGAAGGCGCCACAGTTGGCCAAGGTTGAGCGCAAGCCTGAACACAAGACTGAGCACAAGCCAGAACGCAAGGCCGAACACAAGCCAGAGCACAAATCCGACAACGTCAAACTGGCCCAGAAAACCGCGCCGGCCAAGGACAAGGACAAGCCGGCGCCCAAGCAACCGGACAACGACGTTACGCTGATCACCGCGCTGATGGCGCATTTGCAGACCCGTCCGCCGGTCAAGAAGACCAGCACGCCTGCCGAGCAGCTCAAGACCTGCAAGCAGTACAACGCCGCCGGCGAAGAGCAGTGCCGCGCGCGCCTGTGCGCAGCCGACGCGAAGAAAGAGCCGGAATGTAAGGCTGCTCCCGGCGCGAAAACCGCGTCGAACTCATGAGTGTCGCCCTACTAGAACAAATCACGACAGCCCTGGCGCAATTCTCCAGCGCCACGCGGCTGTACGCGCTGAAGCTGGGCGACGACGACGCCGACCTCGGTGCCGGCGGTCTGCTGGTGGAAGCTTTTTCCGCCGATGATATGGTGCAAGGCACGGGCGCGCGCGACATCATCGTGCTGTCGACCAACGCGCATGTCGAGCTGGCGCCGTTGCTGGGCAAGCCGGCCAGCCTCGAAGTGAGCCTGGTGGACGGCAGCCGCACCACCTTCAGCGGCGACATCACGCAGGCGGCCATGCTGGGCAGCGAAGGCGGCCTGGCGCGCTTCCGCTTGCGGTTGACGCCGTGGCTGTGGCGCCTGAGCCAGGTGCGCAACAGCCGCGTTTGGCAGGACAAGTCGGTGATCGAGATCGTTGAATCGGTCTTTGAAACCTATCAGCCGCTGGCGCAATGGCGCTGGAGCGAGGAGGTCGACGGCTTCCTGGCCGATGTGCCGGCGCGCAGTTATTGTTGTCAGTACCGCGAGTCGGACTACGATTTCGTGCTGCGCCTGTTGACCGAGGAAGGGCTGGCATGGCGCTTCGAGGAGACCGAGGACGGCCTGTGCCTGGTGCTATTCGCCGACAGCAGCCAGCTCAGCGCGGTGCCCGAGGACGCCAGTAGCGAGGCCGGTGGCGGTATCCGCTTCCACGGCGTGCGCGCTGGCGAGCAGCAAGACACCATTCAGGCTTTGCAGGCTCGGCGCAGCGTGTCGGCTACGCTGACCAGCTTGCTCAGCTACGATTACAGGTCCAAGAAGGCCGTCGGCGCCAGTGCGCCGGCCTTGCAGCAGTACGAGAAATTGCCGTCGCTGGAGAGCTTCGACGTTCCCGGCCAATACGCCTATGCAGACGGCGGGCTGGCGCAGCATTACGCCGAGTTGCAAATGCAGGGACGGGAAGCGCGCAGCCAGATGTGGCGGGGCCGGTCGACGGTGCGCACCCTGGCTGCAGGCCGGCGCGTGAATGTCACGCAAGGGCCGCTAGCGTCAGCCGAGGGCGCTGCTGTGCCGGCCTACACCGTGTTGCGTGTGACCAGTGTCGGCGTCAACAACCTGCCGTCGCCGGCGCAGCAGGGTTTGGCTGAGTTGTTTGGCCCCATTCCGGAATTGCTGGAAGAATTGTCGTCGCAACGCGATGCCGACTTTGCGCTGGTGATCGAACAGGCGCGCAGTACAGGTTACGCCAACAGTTTTGAAGCGGTTGCCGCCGATGTGATCTGGCGTCCGCAACTGCCGGACAGCGATGGCCGCAACCATCCAAAGCCAACCGCATCGGGCGCGCAAAGCGCGATCGTCATCGGGGCCGATGGCCTGGACCAGCCTGCCGGCGCCGACGAGCTCCATTGCGACGCGCTGGGCCGCGTGCGCATCCGCTATCACTGGCAGGACAGCGGGGACGCCACCTGCTGGGTGCGCGTCGCACAGCGTTCGGCTGGCGGCGGCATGGGCAGCCAGTTCCTGCCGCGCGTGGGGCAGGAAGTGTTGGTGCAGTTCATCGAGAATGATATCGACCGGCCCGTCATCCTCGGCGCCTTGTACAACGGGCGGGGCGAGGGCGGTGTAGCGCCAACCCCGGCGGGGCAGGCGGCGGGCGACAGCCAGGCAGCGGTGTTCAATCCGGCCAGCGATCATGCGCCTTCCGCGCAGGGCAATCTGGCGGCGGGCAATAGTCCCTTGTGGCACGGCGCTTCCGCCGATACTGCCGGCCACGGCAACGCGGCGGCGCAGTGGGGCGTGCGCAGCAAGGAGTTTGGCGCGTCCGGCTACAACCAGCTGCTGTTCGACGATACCGACGCGCAGGGGCGCGTGCAGCTGCGCTCGACGCATGCGGCCACTGAACTGACGTTGGGCCATCTGATCCACAGCGCCGACAACTATCGCGGCAGTCTGCGCGGACAGGGCGCCGAGCTGCGCACCGATGCGTATGGCGCGGTGCGCGCGGCAGGTGGCTTGCTGGTGTCGAGCTATGCGATCAGCCACAGTGCCAGAGAGCGAGAGCCCATGGGCGATAACACGGCAGGCATCGCGCTGTTGAAGCAGGCGGTGCAGTTGGGGCAAACGTTCAGCGATGCGGCCAAGACGCATGAGACGGTTGCGTTGGCCTCGCACATCGGCGCCACGAAGGCAGATCAGAGCGCGTTGGATGATAATTCGGCGCCGTTGAAGGCGATGCTGGCTGCAGTGTCGGGTATGGTGGGCAATGCCAGTCTGGACGCGGCCAAGGCTGATGCTGGCGAAAAGAAAACCGCACCCGGTGACGATCAACTGCCGCATGCTAGTTCGCCGATTATCGCCGTCAGTGGCAAGGGTGGCCTGAGCGTGACGGCCGGTCAGGCGATGCAACTGTCCAATGGCGAAACGATCGCTTTGATGAGCGGCGCCGATACACAGTTCGTCAGCGGCGGCCAATTGCGGGTGCAAACCCGCCAGGCGATTGGTGTGCTGGGTGGGGCGGTCAAAGCGGGCGAAGGCAATATCGGCGTGCAGTTGATCGCGGCCAAGGATGCCATCGACATTCAGGCGCAGGCCGACGAATTGAAGGTGCAGGCACGCGCCGAAATCGGCTTCATCAGCGCCAATGCCGGGTTGGACTGGGCTGCAGCCAAGAGTATCAGCTTGTCGACGGCGGGCGGGGCGAACATCACCATTGAAGGAGGAAATGTTACGGTGCAGTGCCCGGGAAAGCTTACCATCTACGCCGGCGCGAAGAGTTTCGCCGGTCCGCAACGCTTGGCCTATCCGATGCCGTCGCTACCGCGTGCGGAGTTCGTACCCAACAAAAAATTCCCTTTCTCGTCCTGATGTCCCATAAAGAAACCATTTAACGCATGATTATCAGCCCACCATTTTTGCCGACACGAGCCACGGGCGCGAGCGACGCGGACTACATCGCTGCGGCGATGCCTGCGGCGACCGTCAATTGTCCCGGCACCAGCGTGCCGGAGGGCAGCTTTCCGGTTAGCCTGAAACTTGGTTGGCATGGCGGTAGTCACGTACATGCGCCCAGTGTGGGATCGGGTGTTTTACCTGTTCGTGCCATCGCGGATGGAGAGATCGTTTATGCTCGCCGGCCCACTGCGCAGGTCAACGACCCTGCGCATCCCCTGAATTACAATCCTTACGGCAGCTCGCCATCGTGGACTGACGATGGCATGGTCGTCATCCGTCACCGCACGGATACGGGATCGGGGCCAAACGCGGAAGCGGTGGAGTTCTATTCCGTCTTCGTACACCTGTCTTCCTTGCGGGGCAATGCGCTGAAAGTGGCGCAGGGTACGGCTTCAGCTGCAGAGCACCGGCTGTATCGTAAGGATGAACTGGGCGCCGCAGGCCGCATCTATAGTGCCGCCGACCACCTTCATGTCGAAATTGTGTGTGACGATGACAACCTGAATAAGTTAGTCGGGCGCAGGAGCGGTGCGCTGGCGTTAAACGTAGACGGTCGGCACGATGTCGTGTTCGGTGAAGTCTATTTTCATGTTCCAGCCGGAGCTCGCCTGTACGCGGACAAGCCGGCAGGCAATGTCACTGTGCCGGCGTCAGTGGCGACCGAAACTACATCGGCCGATCTTATCATTGGCATACGCTACGCCAGCGGCGATGGTGCTGCCGCGCAACGAGGTAGCGCATGGCTGACAAGCTATAATCCGGACGGTACCGTCGTCGGCACACCTATCGAGGATAGGAACGCCGACTATGACCTGTATGTTCGAGCGAGCGACATCAGTCACGCCTATCCGGAGAGCGTTCGTCCGGCACCTAGCGCCGTGTATGAATTACTGCGTTTTGGCCGTGTTCTGAACGCCCCCAATGAGGTGCTGGCGCCCGCTGATTGCCCTCATTGGCGCAGAGTTCAAGGCAACACCCAGACTGGCTGGGTAAATCTCAACGCCGCTGGCGTGCATAAATTCAGCGATGCGGATTTTCCGGGCTGGAAGGGCTGGAAGTTAGTCGACGATGACACCGACGACGACAGCAGGGCGGAGTCGGCACTGTTGCAAGCCGTGATTGAAGACGTCAGCAATGCCGATGGCCGCCTGACTCGCGAGGAATTGGAGCAGCGTATGGGGTTGCCCGAAGTACGTACAGCGCTGTCGCGATGCATCTGCAAATTTCCAAGCGAGTGGAACCGCGATAGCATCGATGCGCGCTGGGCATGGTTGCAATCCGATCCGGATTATGGTGTCACCGGTGAGGACTGGGCCAAGTTGCGTGCCCATATTGCGGCGCTGACCGTGCCTGTGGCATCACTGCCCGCTGCGCTGGCCGGAGCACATTGGCACTTTCAGCCGCAGGCCTTTCTCAGCCACTTCCGAAAATGCCAGTGGCTGAGCGCCGATGAATTCAAACAACTTGTGCCGCGACACGCGATGCGCCGCCATGCAGGAACATATTTGTGGGAAGCGGTGCAAACCAATCTGGCCTCGCCGACGTCCGTAGCCGCTAGCCAACGGGTCGGTTTGAACCGGATGACGCGTAAATATGGCATCAATTCGCCATTGCGGCTTGCTTCCTTTTATGGTAATGCGATTCAGGAAACACAATGGTTGGGTGTGCTGTCGGAAGGCAGCGGTTCTACGCTGTGGTATGCCCCATGGTATGGGCGAGGCTTTTTGCAACTGACGAATCCGGAAAACTTCATTAACTATTGGCGTTTTAGAGGCAGGCAGGTTCCGGACACCTTGAAGAATGCTTTGTCGCAGGCCTACAGCGCCATTGCCGGCCAGCCGGTGGCACAACGTAGCAATGCGACGTTAAGCGACGCGCATTATCCACAATTGACGGCTCAAATGCGCGGGTGGCGGGACGAAGTCAAAGGCGTCGCCATGGCAAACTCCACGGATTCTGGCTATGCACCTTCTGATAGCGCCGGTTTTTATTGGGCAAAGTTGCGTATGGCGTCTTATGCCGATGTCGACCATGCACTGTCCCGGATGGCGGTAACAACGAACCAAGGGGCCAAGGTATATTATCGCAGCCCGAGTTTCTGGCGTGCTTCGGCTGCGGTCAACCTTCCAGGCGCCATCAATAATCAATATTCCACAGCCTTGAATGGCTTTGATGCGCGGTGCGTGGCCTATGCCTATTCGCTCGCAGTGTTGTCCGAGACGCTGTTTCCGGACCCTGCGGGTAATCTTACATTGATGTTCCCTGAGGGCTATTTGCCGAGAAGAGGTTAGCTATGAAAAGAAGTTATCTGCTGTCGTTGATCGTCGTGTGTGCCGGCGCGATAGGGTGCCCGCAAATTGGGGTGACCGCGCCGCAGGAATTTACGATACCCAATTTTGATGCGGATAGCCCTGCCTGCGTCGTGAAGGTACCTGATACGTCGACGCAATGCACGGCGGAGAGCTGCAGGCTGCCGCTGCCCAAAGGTTCGACGCTCGAATCGTTGCAGCTTAACTTCAGTTGCCTTCCCAAGTCGGCTCCTACCGGATTTGAGAATCCGGCGCCAGAGGCCAAGATACAGTCTATTCGTGCCAAAAATTCCAAGGGTCATGTATCCCTGATCGATGATGTGCAGTCCGCACCTGCAGAACGATTACGTGAGCTGAATTTTTGCTTGTATGGGAAATTGAACAATTTCTGTGGAAACGCGAAAGTGCTCCGATTGAAAGACGGCGCCAAGGCTGATGGTACCAGCACGGTTAGAGCGTTTATTCAAGGCATGGAACTGCAGAACGAGATATCACAGTAAGGTGACGTTGACGCATCGTAACGGCGACTACCTTTTTGTTAGTTTAGCTTTTGGAATTTTCCGATATTTTGAAGCTGAGACTGCGGCTTCCTATCCTCATCGGTGCAAATGTAGCCCTACAAAAGCAAACCTATATCCGGGCTATCGCTTCCCTCGTCCTGCTAATTAATTTGATCAGACGCCGTGCCGTTGCGGTGGCTGCAATGAACGAGCCATGCATGGCACAGACCATGCGATTTCTCAGGCCCGCTCGCATCAACAGCACATGCCCGCGTTGTACGGTGACGTTGCTGGATTGGTAGCTGTGGCCGGGCGTGCCGTAACCGAGATCGATGCAGACGAAGCGATGGCCGCACAAATCTTCGATAGCCATGTGCAGTATCGTAGTTCCCACCGACAGATGATCGAGCGCATTGTCGTGAAAGATGTTGAACAGGTGCAGCGTGTCGCTTGATCGCAAGCCGAGTATCAACGCGCAGGGTTGGCCGCCGCAATCGATTTGGTAGCACAGCAGCATTCCGTGTTGCGCCAGGCTCTGCATTTCCTCTGCGGTCCATAGCTGCGCACGATGCGCTGGCGTGATCAGCCTGGCCAACGCCTCCAGCATGGACGCCAGTTGCTCCGGCCGTTCAATCCGATGCAAATCCAGTTGCCCGCCACCGTGGTCGCGCAACTGCCGTTGCTGCCGCTTGAGGTTGTAGCGCCGTTTGGAACCGAACTGCGCCATGAAAGCTTCAAAGCTGGCTGGCAAGGGAATCTGATGGCAATCGCGCCAGTTGTTTAGCAGGTGCTTGCGATAGCCGCGTGGGTTGCCGATGTCGTCACTTATGCTGCGCCACAGTTTGCTGTCCGACGGCAGCGACGTCAGCGAGATCGCGTGACATTTTGGGAACTGCTCCAGCAGGAACTCAAACAGCAAATCCAGCAACCCCGGCCGCGCGGACATCAACGGCGCGCTGCCCAGCAGGGCCACGCTGAACGCCGGCAGCGAACCGAAGCGCCAGCGGCCGGCGCTAAATTCAAAACTATGTTGCCGCAGCACCAGCGGCACCACGCCGACCACGGTGCGGCTGGCGCGCTCCAACACCGTGAACAGCCGCGGCGGCGCGTGCCGTGTTGCCGTGCCGCGCAGATAGTCGAAGAACTCCGGGCTCTGATACACGCGATCGTGACTCTCGCTCTCGGCCAGCAGTTCGCGCCAGCGCTGCAGCAGGGCGCTGTCGCCGATGTGATCGGTGGCGTCTTCAATCAGGTAGATATCGTTGGACATGGTCGCAAGACGATCCCACATCCCGCGCCGCCGCTTCTTGATGCACATCGAAGCGACGCGATCAGCGACGCCGGCGCCACACTGTGTCCATCAAAGGCTTGACACTGAAGCCGTGCACCAGTATCGACAGCATGATGACAAACAGCGCAATGCGCGTCAGCTGCGCCGCCAGTTTCGGCGCCAGCCCCGCTTCGATGGCAAACATCAGGTAATAGATCGAGCCGATGCCGCGCACGCCGAACCAGCCCGTCATGGCGCGCATGCGCAGGCTGGTGTCACTGCCGATGAGGCCGGCGAAAACGCTCAGCGGACGGGCGATCATGAACAGGAACAAGGCCATCCACAAGGCATCCCACTGCATGCTCTTCAGCGACAACATACCGCCCAGCAGCAACACCAACGTCAGCTCGGACAGCCGCTCCAGATGCTCCTTGAACACCAACGATCCAGCGCTGACGATGAGTGGCGCTTCGTGGGTTTCGCTGGTCTTGGCGGCTTCGGACTTGGCCGGGTCCGGTTCCATCAGACCGTGGCGGTCCTTGGGCGCGCCGGCCAGCACCAGTTCCGTCTGCCGCAAGGCGAGCGCCGCGAAGAACACCGCCAGGAAGCCCGATGCCTTGCACAGACTCGCTACGGCATACACGACTGCGATCATGCCCAGCCCCACCAGGTCATCCATGATTTCATGCTTGGGATCGCAACCGCGCAGGCGCCAGCTCAGCCGCGCCACCAGTGCGCCGGCCGCCACGCCGATCAGTACCGCGCCCGCCGTGGCCCACAACACGTCGACCAGCAGCCAGCGCAAGTGGTGCTCGCCGGTATCGACCACGCCCAGCATGCCGAGGCCGAGGATAACGAAAGGGAAGGCGCTGCCATCGTTCATGCCGGCCTCGCAGGTGAGGGTGAAGCGCAGCTGGTCCTTGTCACCGGCATGGCGCACCTGGACATCGGTGGCCAGCACCGGGTCGGTTGGCGCCAGGATGCCGCCCAGCAGGACGGCGGCCCCGGCCGGCAGGTGCAGCACGTAGTAGCCGAACAGCGCCACCAGCCCCACCGTCAGCGACATCGACAGCCAGGCCAGCCGCAGCGGCGCGTCCCAACGCTGCCGCTTGAACGGCACCGGCATCTTGATCCCGGCGGAGAACAGCGAGATCAGCAGCGCGATCTCGGTCAGCACTTCCAGCAGGGCCGATTGCAGCTTGGGATCGAAGCCGAAGATGTTGAGAAAGGTCGGCCCCAGCAAGATGCCGGCGCCCAGGTAGACGATGGCGGAGGTAAACGGCGACTTCGAGATCGTGGAGGCCGCCAGTCCGCGCGCCAGCATCAGGCAGCCGACGAGCAAGAACCATAGGGTGGTGTTCACACGCTCTCCTTCGCAGTGACGAGTCAGATGCTAGGCGGGTTTCGTGTTGTGGTCTGTGGGGTAAAGCACCCTGCGCGGAGCGGCAGGATAGGGATGGGCGCCGGCGAGGCAACTGGCCTCGCCGGGCTAACAGCAGGATTAGTTCAGCAGCGAACGCTTGCGGGCATAGCCGAAGTAGATGGCCAGGCCGATCGCCAGCCAGATCACGAAGGCGACCCAGGTGAACCAGCTCAGGTAGGTCATCAGCATGACGCAGAAGATCACGGCCAGGCCAGGAATCACCGGCACGCCAGGGCAGCGGAAGGCGCGCTTGAGGTCGGGACGCGTCTTGCGCAGGATGACCACGGCGATCGATACCAGGCTGAAGGCGGCAAGCGTGCCGATGTTGATCAGCTCGGTCAGCACGTTCAACGGCACCACGGCGGCGATCAGGCCGAACACGATGCCGACCAGCCAGGTGGCGAGGAACGGCGTGTGGAAGCGCGGATGCACGGTCGACAGGCGCTTAGGCAGCAGGCCGTCGCGCGACATGGCGAAGATGATGCGGGTCTGGCCGTAGGCCATCACCAGGATCACGGTGGTCATGCCGAGGATGGCGCCAAGGTTGACGAAGCCGGCGAACCATTTTTCACCGGCCACTTCCAACGCCAGCGAGACCGGATGGTCGATGCCCAGGAATTGCTTGTATGGCACGATGCCGGTCATGATGGCCGAAACGATCACATACAGCACGGTGCAGACGGCCAGCGAGCCGATGATGCCGATCGGCAGATCGCGCGACGGACGCTTGACTTCCTCGGCAGCCGAGGTCACCGCATCGAAGCCGATGAAGGCGAAGAACACCAGCGCGGCGGCGCTCAGCATGCCGTTGTAGCCAAACGGCAAAAACGGTTTCCAGTTGGCGGGCTCGACGTGACGCGCGCCGACCACGATGAACAGCAGGACCACGCCGATCTTGATGGCGACCATGATGTTGTTCAGGCGGGCCGACTCGCGCACGCCCCAGCTCAGCATGGCGGTCAGGATCAGCATGATGCAGAAAGCAGGCAGGTTGATCAGCGTATGCACGCCGGGAAGCGCGCCGGGCGCGGCCGTGAGCTCGACCGGCAGGTTGATGCCGAAGCCGGCGATCAACGACTGGAAGTAGCCGGACCAGCCGACCGACACGGCCGAAGTGGCCAGGCCGTATTCCAGCAGCAAGTCCCAGCCTATCATCCAGGCGGCCAGTTCGCCCAGGGTGGCGTAGGTGTAGGTGTAGATGGAGCCGGCCACCGGCACGGTGGAGGCGAATTCGGCGTAGCAGAGGGCGGCGAAGCCGCAGGCGATCGCGGCGATCACGAAGGACAGGGTCAGCGCCGGGCCGGCCGTCACCGCGCCGGTGCCCGTCAGTACGAAAATACCGGTGCCGACAATGGCGCCGATGCCCATGAGAATGAGGTCGAAGGGACCGAGTACTTTCGCCAGGCCGCCGGGTTTGCGGCTGTTGGCGATCATATCGTCCAGGTTCTTAGTGCGAAAAAGGCTCAAAATGGCTCCAGTTTTATTTTGGTTATCTCCGTACCCGAGTGTGTGCCTTGTGGGCGCTCGGGCGACGGCAAATAATACAGTAAGTTTCTGGCTATGCCGAGAGCGTTATGTTGTTAATAACGATGAGATATATAGCAGGAAACGATCCTCCAGCTTGCCCAGGTCCAGGCCGGTGATCTCGCCGATGCGGCGCAGCCGGTAATCCAGCGTATTGCGGTGGACGTGCAGGGCCTCGGCGGTGGCGGCCGGGTGACCGTCGTGTTCAAACCACACATTGAGCGTGCGTTGCAGTAACTCCTTGTTTTTATCCTGCGCCTTCAAGCGGGCGATGGGCAGGCGCAGCTGGTCCGCCTCCCAGCCCGAACCCAGTCCCGACAGCAGCACCGGCAGGGCCTGTTCGTAGTAGCTGAAGTGGGAGCGGCGCGGATGGCGGGCGCGGCCGATGCGGGCCGCCGTCTGGGCGCTCTGGTAGGAGATCGCCACGCCCGCCATGCCGGACTGGGCGATGCCCATGGTCAGCGTGTGCGGCTGTTCGCATTCCTCGTGCAGGATGGCGGCCAGCGCTTTCAGCTGGCGCTGCGGCCACTGGGCGTCGTGTGCGGCTGGGGCGTCGTAGAAGTCCAGCAGCACCAGCTGGTGGGCGCCGGCGGAGGCCGTCAGCGCCGACGGCTGCCGGGCCAGCATGCGCAGTTGCAGGCGCTGCAGCTCGCTGAGCGCCTGGTCGGTGCCCATCGCCTTGTCGTCCAGCTCCAGCAGGAACACCAAGTGGCTGCGTTCGAAATTGACGCCCAGCCGCCGCGCCCAGGCCGCGAGGTCGGCTTCGTGCGCCGCTTCGTAGCGGATCAGGTTGAGCACGAAGGCTTCGCGGTAGCGCGAGTCGCGCTGCAACTCGCCGGCCAGGTGGGCCTGTTCCAGGATCATCTCCGCCGTCAGCCGCACCAGCTCGCCGAACTGGCGCACCTGGTCCGGCACGCCGCTCAGGCCGACCGCGCCGCAGACCTGGCCGTTGACCGTCAGCGGCAGGTTGATGCCGGGCTGGGCGCCGTGCATATTGCGGGCGCTGGCACTGTCGATCTCCACCGTCAGCCGCTTGGCCAGGGCCAGCATGGCGCCGGCGTGCAGCTCACCGATGCGGGCCGGATTGCCGCTGGCCAGGATGGTGCCGTTGGCGTCCATCACGTTGACGTTGTAGGGGATGATCTTCATGGTCCGGCTGACGATGTCCTGGGCCAGCTCGGTGCTGAGTATGTACATGGCGTTTCTCCTCGTCCTACATTGTGCCAAAGAACAAGGAATCCACATAAATTCCGCGCCGGTTAAAGCATTTATTGTGCAGATGCCCAACAAATGCCCGAACTGCGGCGCAATTATGGTGCATTTGGCCGATGTTTTTTCGGAGTCGATTCCAGATAATCGACTGCACAGACTACCTATAAAAACCAAGGAGACAAGCATGAACACCACCACCACCGCCACGCCGTGGCCGGCGGCGTCCGTCCTGGACGGCGCGTACAAGAAGGCCAGCTGGCACCTGATACCGTTTATCTTCATCTGCTACTTCTTCAACTACCTGGACCGCGTCAACGTCGGCTTCGCCAAGCTGGAGATGCTGGATGCCCTCCATTTGAGCAACACCGTCTATGGACTGGGCGCCGGCATCTTCTTCATCGGCTACGTGCTGAGCGGCGTGCCGAGCAACCTGATCCTCCACAAGATCGGCGCCCGCCGCTGGATCGCGACGATGATGGTGGCCTGGGGCGCCTTGTCGGCCTGCATGCTGTTCGTGCACAACCCGACCTCTTTCTACGTGCTGCGCTTCTTCACCGGCGTGGCCGAGGCTGGCTTCTTCCCCGGCATGGTGCTGTACTTCACCCACTGGTTCCCGGCGCAGAAGCGCGGCCAGGTGATGGCGCTGTTCATGTCGGCGATACCGATTTCCGGCCTGGTCGGCGGTCCGCTGTCGGGCTGGATGTTGCAGCACTTTTCGGCCGGGCAGGGCGGCATGGCCGGCTGGCAGTGGCTGTTCCTGCTGCAAGGCTTGCCGACCGTGATCCTCGGCGTGGCAGTGTACTTCTACCTGAACGATGGCATCGCCCAGGCCAAGTGGCTGAGCGTCGAAGAAAAAGGCGCGATGCAAGCCGCGCTGGCCGGCGACGAGCAACAGCGCCAGGCCAGCAGCGATGTCGGCCAGACCTTCTCGGCCGTGCTGCGCAATGGCAGCGTGTGGATGCTGGGCGTGATCTATTTCTGCATCCAGATGGGTGTGTATGCGATCAACTTCTGGCTGCCATCCATCATCAAGTCGCTGGGTTACCAAAACTCCGGCACGGTCGGCTGGCTCAGTGCGATTCCCTATCTGTGCGCCGCCCTGTTCATGGTGTGGGCCGGTCGTTCGGCCGACCAACGCCGCGAGCGCCGCCTGCACGTAGCGCTGCCGATGGTCATGGGCCTCACCGGCCTGATGCTGGCGGCTAACTTCTCCAGCAATGCGCTGGTGGTGATGGTGGGCCTGAGCATGGCGACCATGGGTGCGCTGGCGGCGCTGGCGATGTTCTGGTCGCTGCCGTCCGCCTTCCTCGGCAGCGCGGCGGCGGCCGGCGGCCTGGCGCTGATCAACTCGCTGGGCCAGATCGCCGGCTTCGTCAGCCCCTTCCTGGTCGGCTGGATCAAGGACGCCACCCAGAGCACCGATACGGCGCTGTATATTTTGTCCAGCGTGCTGCTGCTTGGTGCGATACTGGTGCTGCGCGTACCCGCCAAACTGGTCAACCGTTGATAGAGTTTTTCAATGAAAATAGTCATTGCGCCCGATTCGTTTAAAGAGAGCCTGACCGCGCTGGCGGTCGCCAACGAAATCGAGGCCGGCTTCCGCGAGTTCTTCCCCGACGCGGAATACGTGAAGCTGCCGGTGGCCGACGGTGGCGAAGGCACGGTGCAGGCGATGATCGACGCCAGCGGCGGCCGCCGCGTCGAGCTGCAGGTGTCCGGCCCGCTGGGCGAACCGGTGGCCGCGTTCTACGGCCTGATGGGCGACGGCGCGACGGCGGTGATCGAGATGGCCGCCGCCAGCGGCCTGGAGCTGGTAGCCCCCGCGCAGCGCGATCCGCTGCGCACCAGCAGCTACGGCACCGGCCAACTGATCCGCGACGCGCTCGACGCCGGCGCCCGCCGCTTCGTGCTGGGCGTGGGCGGCAGCGCCACCAACGACGGCGGCGCCGGCATGGTGCAGGCGCTGGGCGGACGCTTGCTGGACGCAGCCGGCCGCGACTTGCCACCCGGCGGCGGCGCGCTGGATGGCTTGCAGCACATCGACCTGTCCGGCCTGGACGCCCGCATCAGGGACTGCGTGTTCGATATCGCCTGCGACGTCAGCAATCCGCTGGTGGGGCCGCAGGGCGCCTCCCATATCTTCGGCCCGCAAAAGGGCGCCACCGCGGCGATGGTCGAGCAGCTCGACGCCAACCTGCGCCACTATGCCGACGTCATCGCCCGTGAGTTGGGCCAGCAAGTGGCCGACGTGCCGGGCGCCGGCGCGGGCGGCGGCATCGGCGCGGCGATGCTGGTCTTCCTGGGCGGTAGCTTGCGTCCCGGTAGCGAGATCGTCACGGCGGCGGTGGGTCTGGACGCGGCCGTGGCCGACGCCGACCTGGTCATCACCGGCGAAGGCCGCATCGACAGCCAGTCCATTCACGGCAAGACGCCGATCGGCGTGGCGCGCGTGGCCCAGCGCCACGGCAAACCGGTGATCGCGATCGCCGGCTGCCTGGCGCCGGGCGCGGCGGTGGTGCACCAGCATGGCATCCACGCGGTGTTTGGCGCGGTCAGCCGGCCGTGCACGGTCGAGCAGGCGCTGGCCGAGGCGGCGCAGAACGTGCGTAGCGCCGCCCGCAATATCGCGGCCGTGCTCAGTTTGGGCGCCGGGCTGTAGCACAGGCGGCGCTAAGGGCCGCCCAACTGTGCTAGAGTCGTCATCGTCCCAGCTACCGACGTCGAGAATGAAGCCAGTCGTCCATCGCCCGCTGCCATCGATACGAGCGCAAATCTACACGCTGGTGTGGGCTTGCGCTTTGCCGGCCGTGGTCGGAGTCGGCTTGTTGGCGAATCATTTCTATCAGCGGGAACGGGCCCAGATCCAGCAAGGGGCGTTGGTCACGGCGCGCGCCTTGATCCAGGCGGTCGACCGCGACCTCAATACCGGCATCACCATGGCGAAGGCACTGGCCAATGCGCCCAGCCTTGACAGCGGCGACCTAGTGGGGTTCTACACCTTGGCCAGCAAGGCCCTGCGCCCGGAATTCCCCGGCTTTAATTTCGTACTGAGCGACCGTGAGGCGGTCCAGTTGCTGAACACCGTGCGTCCCTTCGGTCCAACGCTAGCCGATCCCGCCAGCCGTGAGCGGATGCGCAAGGTGTTCGACACCGGCCAGACCGTGATCTCCGACGTCTTCATCGGCGGCGCCTTGAAGCGGCCGCTGGTCGCGGTGCACGTGCCGGTGATCAGGGGCGGCAAAGTGATTTACTGCCTGTCGGTGGCGTTCGTGCCGGAGCGCCTGGGCATGGTGCTGCGTGAGCAGAACCTGCCTGGCGACCGCGTGGCCGGCATCTTCGATACGCGCGGCGTGATCGTGGCCCGTTCGAAGGATGCCGAACGCTATGTGGGCAAGCCGGCGTCACCAACGCTGAGGGCCAGGATGGCCGGTGGTGGCGAGGCCGCGTTTGAATCGGTCACGCTGGACGGCACGCCGGTGTACTCGATGTACAGCCAGTCGAAGATGTCCGGCTGGACGGTGGCGATCGGCGTGCCGCGCAGTACGATGCTGTCGGAAATGCTGGCCTCGATCCGCTGGATCATCATCGTCGTGGCGGGCCTGCTCGGCGTAGGGTTGGGCGCCGCCTGGTATTTTGCCCGCCGTATCAATCATTCGGTTGGCGCGCTGTCGCGCGCCGCCAGCGCCTTGGGCAAAGATGGGCACATGCGGCCGGAGGGCGAGAAGCCGGTGTTCCGCGAAGTCGATGACGCCATCCGCACCATGCATGCGGTGGAGTCGGAACTCCAGCAGTATCGCAACCGTCTGGAAAGCGCGATTGAAGAGCGCACCTTGCAGCTGCGATCGGCGCAGCGCGAAGCGATCAACAAGGAGCTGCGCACCCGCACCGTGATGGACAACGTCGGCGATGGCATCATCACCATCAACGCCGACGGCGTCATTGAAGCCTTCAACCACGCCGCCTGCGGCATTTTCGGCTACGCGCCGGACGAAGCAATAGGCAGCAACATCATGCGCTTGATGCCGGCCGGCATGCGCGGTGCCCACCATGCCGGCATGGCGCGCTACCTGGCGGGCGGCATCCCAGCCGTGGTGGGCAGGAACAACGTAGAACTGCTGGGGCTGCGCAAGGATGGCGCCACGTTTGTACTGGAGCTGTCGATACGCGCGCTGCTGATCGATGGCCAGCATCTGTTCGTCGGCATCGTGCGCGACGTCACGGAGCGCAAGCGCGCCGAGAGAGAGCTGCGGCTGGCGATGGAGCAGGTGCAGATCGCCAGCGCCGCCAAGGATGTCTTCGTGGCGAACATGAGCCACGAACTGCGCACGCCGATGAACGCGGTACTGGGCATGGCGCACCTGCTCAATACCACCGGGCTGTCGCCGGAACAGGGCCGCTATCTGGAAATGATACGGGCTTCGGGGCAATCCCTGCTCGGCATACTGAACGACATCCTCGATTTCTCCAAGATGGAAGCCGGGAAGATCGAAGTGCATCCGGTGCGTTTCCTGCTGGAGGACGTGCTGCATTCGCTGGCCAGCATCATGAGCGTCACCGTCGGCGAGAAAAACCTGGAACTGTGCCTGGGCGTGGAGCCGGACGTGCCGCGCACGCTGGTTGGCGATGCGCTGCGCCTGCAGCAGATCCTGGTCAACCTGGCCGGCAACGCCATCAAGTTCACCGAGCAGGGCGAAGTCTCGGTGCTGGTGGAGCGCGCGGGCGGCGAGGGCGCGGCGCTGCTGCTGCGCTTCACCGTGCGCGACACCGGCATCGGCATGAATGACGAACAACTGGCGCGGCTGTTCTCGCCGTTCACGCAGGCCGACCTGTCCACCACGCGCCGCTACGGCGGCACCGGACTGGGGCTGACGATTTCCAAGGGGCTGATCGAACTGCTGGGCGGCGCGATTGAAGTGCGCAGCGCGGTCGGCGCGGGCAGCGCCTTTTCCTTTACGCTGCCGATGAAACAGGCCGACGAGGCCGAGACGTCGAGGACTGGCCGGGGCCGGCACCTGCTGGTGGTGGACGATAACTCGACCAGTCGCGACTTTCTCGGCAAGACCATCCACGCCTGGAACTGGAGCTGCGACGTGGTCGCCTCGGGGCCGGAAGCGCTGGCGCTGATACGCTCCGGCTGCGTCTACGATGCGGCGCTGGTGGGCTGGCAGATGCCGGGCATGGACGGCCCGGCCAGCATGCGCGCGCTGCAGGAGGAATCCGGCATGCCGGTGATCTGCATGGTCAACGCCTACGGCCGCAGCAAGCTGGTACAGGACATGGCCGGCGTCAGCGCGCCGGTGTTCCTGACCAAGCCGGTGACTGCGTCCAGCCTGTATGACGCGGTGCAGACCGCGCTGGCGCATCGCCAGGACGATGTCGCCGATGTTCCGGCGGTGGCGGACGCCAAGGCGCTGGCCGGCGTGTGCGTGCTGCTGGTGGAGGACAACCCGATCAACCAGCAGGTGGCGAAAGGCATATTGGAGCTGGCCGGCGCCACGGTCGCGCTGGCGGAACACGGCGAGAAGGCGCTACAACTGCTGCGTGGCGACCTGCACTGCGACCTGGTGCTGATGGACGTGCAGATGCCGGTGATGGACGGCTTTACCGCCACCCAGGCCATACGCGATGAACTGGGTTTGACGCTGCCGGTGATCGCGATGACCGCCGGCGTGATGGAGTCCGAGCGCGAGCAATGCATCGCCGCCGGCATGGATGATTTCATCGGCAAGCCGGTGGACGTGGAGCAGATGTTCGCCACCATCGCCAAGCACCTCTTAAAACGCGCCTAGGCGCGCGATATACCATTCGGGAAAACCGTAGTCGCGGGCCGCGGCAATCAAATGGCCTACATATTCGGTATCCGCAGGCTGATCGCCGCGCGCTGGCGGGATATAGCACAGGGCTGGCAGCAGGCCGCCGAGCCGCGATTCCACCAAGACTGCCTCCGGCAGGAAGACGCCCACGCCGCTCATCGAGTACAGGCGGTCGAGTTCCTGATGTGTCGCATGCACCAGAATGCCGTAGATTGAGTGCTGCTCGGAGCGACAGATATAGGCGTGCGGGCAGAATGCGATGTCGAATCCGGAAAGCCGTACCACTTCGGTGGTATCCGGTTGAAAACCACCGCGCGCCAACACTTCCTTGCGGATGAAACTACCGTAGAAAAATACCGGCACTCGTTTGGCGGCGGTTACTGGTGTGTGGTTAGGCATGTTGTATATCCCGTTCAAAGTTCGATGTCGAGATGGTATATTGACCACATGACATCGATCCGCCAAACCATATCGCCCAAACGCCAAAATGATGATGCGCAGTGGCGCGTGCTGGCGAAGCGGCATGAGCCGGGCTCAGTCCTGCCGGAGCATCAACATCAAACCGGGCAATTGGTGTTTGCGCTGTGCGGCGTGATGCTGGTGCGAACCGGATCGATGCTCTGGTCGGTGCCGCCGCAACGCGCGCTGTGGGTTCCGGCGGGGCATCTGCACACGATCGAGATGCTGTCGCCGGTCGAGATGCGCACTGTCTATTTTCAGCCTGGCTTGATTGCCGAGTGCGAGGGTTTCGAACGCAAATCGGAAGTGCACGCCGTGGTGGCATCGCCCTTGCTCAAGGAGTTGATCGTGGGACTGTTCGATCTGCGCAATGCGCCCGATGCGCTGGGCCTGATGGCGCAGCTGTTGTTGCGCACCTTGCGCCAGACATCGTTGCTGCCAAGCTATCTGCCCATGCCCAAGAACCAGCGCTTGCACGGCGCATTGACCAAGCTGCTGGCAGACAACGACTGGCATTGGACTGCGCAAGAAATAGCGATCCATGCCGCCATGTCCGAACGGACGTTCAGCCGGCATTTTAACGCCGAGGTCGGCCTGAGCTTTCGGGTCTGGCGACAACGCGCCCGCATCATCGCATCCTTCGATCTGCTGGCAGCGAACAGTTCCGTAAAATCCATCGCCAATGCCATGCAGTTCGCCACACCGGCTGCCTATGTCGCTGCCTTTCGAAAGCTGATCGGCTGCGCGCCGAACGAATTCCGGCGCGAGGACCACGATGGCATGCCGGCTGGCCGCCCGACCGATCAGAAGAAGGTATTGACCGCGCCGCGCACCTTGTAGTCGTCGTCCACGGTCAGCAGCAGCGGCCATTTGTCGAACGTGGTGCAGGGGTGGGAGATGCCGCAGCCTATCAGGTCGCCGACCGCGAGCTCGTCGCAGATGGCATGCTCCGCCGGCAGGCGCAGGTAGGCGTGCTGGTCGTTCATCTTCTCGATGCGGCATCCTTCCGGCAGCGCCGCAGGCGCGTTGGCGCCGGGGCGGTGCGATACCAGCGCGCGCGGCAGCTCCATGTCGTATGAAGCGTCGCGCTTGCCCATGCCGAGTATGGCCAGCGTGGGTTCTGGCCGCGACAACACCATGCTCCATACCTCCAGTGCCGGCCGCAGGCCCTGGCCAGGCGCCAGGCCTTCGCGCGCGTTCAACTGCTCGATCAGGTCGTGATAGAAGCCGTGGTCATTGGTCAGGTAGCAGCCGCTGCGCAGCACCGGCAGCACAGGGCGGGACAAATTCTTCACCTGCGCGAAACCGCTGGCGACAAAATCGAAGTAGGCAGAACCGCCGGCCGACAGCAGGATCTCGCCGCGTTTGAACAGCTGCTCGGCGTCGGCCTGGCGCAGCAGGTCGGACAACTGGGTGACGAAGTGGCGGACCTCCTCGTGGTCCTGGTCGCGGTCCGGGCCGACCAGCAGGCCTTCGTAGCCTTCGATGCCGGCCAGTTCCAGTCCCGGCGCGGCGGCCACTTCGCGCGCCAGCGCCAGTGCTTCGTCCATGCTGCGGCAGCCGGCCCGTTTGCCGGCCAGGCCCAACTCCACTAGCAGCGGCAGCCGCCTATCCATGCGTTGCTGTTGCGCCGCCTGCGACAGGCGCGCCACGCCGGCGCTGGAATCGACCAGCGCGTAGAATTCGAAGGAAGGATCGCGGTGCATCAGCGTCAGCACGGCCTTGATGTCGGCCGGCGCCACCAGCTGGTTCGCCAGCAGCACGCGGCGCACGCCGTAGCGGTAGGCGATCTGCACCTGCGTCGCCGTCGCCAGCGTCATGCCCCAGGCGCCGTTGGCCAGCTGGGCGTCGAACAATTGGGGACTCATGGTGGTCTTGCCGTGCGGCGCCAGCTGCACGCCGTACTGCTCGCAGAAGCCGCGCATCCATTGCAGGTTGTGCTCCAGCGCGGACGCCTTCAACAGCGCGACCGGAAAACTGGTGTCGGCGCGCAGCACGTTCCACTGGCGGGCGCCGATGTCGCCCTGGCGCAGCGGCTGGGTGATCGGCAGGCCTTTGACGCCGGGGTGCAGTAGTTGATCTTCCAATTTCATCATGGCGGCGGTGCGATTCAAGTCTGGCTCCTGCGGTCGAAAGTGTGCAACGTGGCGCCCAGCGCCTGAAGGCGGTCCTGGCGCAACATGCCGTAATTGTAGAATCCGAAATGCCGGATGCCGAGTTCCCACAAGCCTTGCAGCGCTTGCGGCAGTTGCGCGCCATCGGCCAGGTCCGGTGGACCGGGACGCAGGATGGCGCGGATGCGGTCCGGCGCGCCGATGCGGCGGATGCAATCCCACGCATCGCTGCTCACGGTGGCGGCATCGGCTTCGTAGAACGGTATCTCCAGCCAGTCCGCAACGTCGGACAGTGCACGCAGGTCGGTACCTTCCAGCCAGCTCTGGGCGGTAGGGCGCTGCACCGTCGCCACCACGGACAACTGTACCTGTGGCGGCATGGCCGCGCGGATTGCGCCGACCAGTTGCGTTACGCGGCGCTGCCGCAAGCGGTTCAGGGCGGCCAGGTCGCCGTCTTCCAGCAGGTCGGCGGCCAGCCATGCCGCGGCCTGGCTGGGCGTGGCATCGACCGGAGCGTCGAGATAGTTGTCGATGTCACGGCGGATGCGCCGGCGCAGGCCGACCATGTCGATGTCGGCCGCGTTGCCGGCGGCCATGCAGGCGTCGCAGAAGCACAGGCCGAGCATGGAGTCGAGCCAGAGGTTGCTGCGGACCTGGGCGAATTCGTGATGGTAGCCGTGGGCGTAGGGCAGCCAACCCGGCGTTTCGATCACCACGCTGGCGACGCCGCGCGTGGCCACGTCGGCGCTCAGCGCCACCGCGTAGTCGAACACCGGCTGCTGCATCGGGCAAAGGCTGTACAGGTAGCCGTCGCCGTAGGCGTTGCGTGCGGTGTAGTGGGGGTGTGCGGCGCCAAGACGGCTGTTGTGCAGCAGTACTGTCCAGGCGTGTACCGCGATGCCGCCGTTGGCGACCAACTGAGGCAGCACCGCGCGCAGCGCCGGGTCGGAATGTGCCTGCGGTTTGAGTTCGCCGTAGCGCGCCAGCTCCGGCTCAAAATAGACCACGCCATCCTCGGGAAAGATGACGCGCGGTCCGCTGGCCGCGTGCGGACGCAGGAATTTTCCAGCGTGGTAGCTGACGGCCAGCGTTGCGCCATTCATGCCCAGGCCGCGCGCCTGATCTACAAAGCGGTCCACATCCGGGAGATCCCACGGATAGCAATACAGCGAGGTATGGTTGGGGTAATTCATGGGCGACATTCTAGCCTATGCTTCGCCGCTCGGTGCTATATTGGGCGCACCAATTCGCCGACAGGAGTATGCATGCTCACACGCCGCAGTTTTTTTCATGTTGCAGCCGGATTCGCCGGCGGATCGCTCATCTCGCCGGCCGCGATGGCCGAGCTGCCGCCCCTCGTCGAGGCGCTGCCGCAGAATGAAGCCTACTGGGCCAAAGTCGCCGCGCAGTACGATCCGGCGCCGGACTTCATCAATCTGGAGCAGGGCTACTTTGGCATGATGGCGCGACCGGTGGCGGAGGACTACAAGCGCAATATCGATTACCTGAACGCGCACAGCTCGCGCTTCCTGCGCCAGCAATTCGACGGCGCGGGCATCGAAGCGATACGGGCGCAGATCGCGGCAGCGGTCGGCGCCGATGTGTCGGAGATCGCCATCACGCGCGGCGCCACGGAATCGCTGCAAAACCTGATCGTCAACTACAAGCAGGTCAAGGCCGGCGACACCATCATGTATGCCGACCTGGATTACGACGCAACCCAATACGCGATGAACGAACTGGCCTTGCGGCGCGGCGCCGACGTGGCCGTGGTGCGGATTCCCGAGCCGCCCAGTCGCCAGGCCATCCTGGACGCCTACGCCCAGGAGATGCAGCGCCATCCGCGCACGCGCTTGCTGCTGCTGACCCACATCAGCCACCGCACCGGCCTGACTTTGCCGGTGGCGGAACTGGTGCAGATGGCGCGCCAGCGCGGCATCGACGTCATCGCCGACGCCGCCCAGTCATGGGGCCAGACCGACTTCATGGTGGCCGACCTGAAGGCGGACTTCATCGGCTTCAATCTGCACAAGTGGCTGGGAGCGCCGCTGGGTGTGGGCTTTATGTACATCCGCAAGACGCGGCTGGCGGATATCGGCGTGCATATGTCGGACCAGGATTATGCGGCCACGGACATCCGCTCGCGCGTGCATTCGGGCACCGTCAACACGGCCAATATCATGACGGTGCCGGCGGCATTCCGCTTCCATGAACAGATCGGCGTGGCCAACAAGTCCGCCCGGCTCAAGTTCCTGCGCAATTACTGGGTGGAGCGCGTGCGCCACGTCAAGGGCTTGCAGATACTGACGCCGGACGACCCGGCCATGTACGGCGCCAGCACCTCGTTCCGCTTGGCCGGCAAGACCAGCAAGGAAGACAACCAGCGCCTGGCCAAACGGCTGATGGATGAACATGGCATTTTCACGGTGTCGCGCAACGGTCCGTTGGGTGGCAGTTGCGTGCGTGTGACGCCAGCGCTGTTCACCCAGCCGCGCCAGCTGGACCGGCTGGCGCAAGCCATCGCAACGCTCGCGCAGGCCTAGGCCCGTGCGAGCATCGCGGGACCGGCCACGTCAGACGGTGACAGCCTTCTTCTGGCGCACCAGGTAGCCCGTGCCCAGGGCCGCCAGCCACACCGGAATCAGGTAGACCGACAATTGCAGGTCCGGCGTCATGTACATCACCACCAGGATCCCTGCCAGGAAAGCCAGGCACAGATAATTGGTCAGCGGGTAGGCCAGGCTGCGGAACGCCGTGGTCTTGCCTTCGGCCTTCTTCTGTGCGCGGAAGCGCAGGTGGATCCAGCTGATCATGGCCCAGTTGATAATCAGTGCCGAGACGACAAGGCCCATCAGGAAGCCGAAGGCTTTGCCAGGCATGAAGTAGTTGACGACCACGCAGGCGCCGGTCGCCAGCGCCGAGACGCCCAGCGCAGCCAATGGCACGCCGCGCTGGCTCACCTTCAGCAGCAGCTGCGGCGCGTTGCCTTGCTTGGCCAGGCCGTACAGCATGCGGGTGTTGGAATAGACGCCGCTGTTATACACCGACAGCGCCGCCGTCAGCACCACGGCGTTTAGCGCATGCGCCACCAGGTTGCTGTTCAACGCATGGAAGATCAGCACGAACGGGCTGCCGCCGGTGACCACTTTCTGCCAAGGATAGAGCGACAGCAGGATGCCCAACGCGCCGATGTAGAAAATCAGGATGCGATAGATGGCCTGGTTGGTGGCCTTGGGGATGGTGCGCGACGGATCGTCCGCTTCTGCGGCGGTGATGCCGATCAGTTCCAGGCCGCCGAAGGAGAACATGATGACGGCCATCGCCATCACCAATCCGCCCAAGCCGTTGGGGAAGAAGCCGCCGTGCTGCCACAGGTTGGCCACGGTGGCTTCCGGGCCGGCGTCGCCGGAGATCAGCAGCCAGGCGCCGAACACGATCATGCCGACAATGGCGACCACCTTGATGATGGCGAACCAGAATTCCATCTCGCCGAAGGCTTTGACGTTGGACAGGCTGATGGCGTTGATGATGACGAAGAAGGCCAACGCGGACATCCAGGTCGGTATCGCCGGCCACCAGTACTGCACGTAGATGCCGACCGCCGACAGCTCGGCCATGCTGACCAATACATACAGCACCCAGTAGTTCCAGCCCGACATGAAGCCGGCCAGGTGGCCGCAGTATTTGTCGGCGAAGTAGCTGAACGAGCCGGCGACCGGTTCGTCGACCACCATTTCGCCCAGCTGGCGCATGATGAAGAAGGCGATCAGCCCGGCCACGCCGTAGCCGAGCAGCACGGAAGGCCCGGCCATCTGGATGGTCTGCGCGATGCCGAGGAACAGGCCGGTGCCGATGGCGCCACCGAGCGCAATCAGCTGGATGTGCCGGCTCTTCAGGCCGCGTTTGAGTTCATTCTTCCCATCTGCCATCTGGTCCCCTGAGTGGTAAGCAAAGACGACGATTCTAAAGCAAAAGCGGCGCCGTGGAACAGAAAATCGCACTCACCGGCGCGGTGCGTACGCCGTGCATTCCACCTCCACTTCGCCGCCCAGCGTCAGGCCGTTGGCGCCGAATGCGCTGCGGGCCGGCAGCCGTTCGGGCTTGAAGTAGCTGACATAGACCTTGTTGAAATCCTCCCACTTGGCCATGTCGGCGATCATGATGGTGCACTTGACCACGTCGTTCATGCCAAGGTTGTAGCCTTTGAGGATGGTCGCGATATTGTCCATGGCCTGGCGCGCCTGCAAGTCGAAGCCTTTGACCAGGCCAGTGGGGCCGGTGCCCAGCTGGCCGGAGACGAACACATAGTCGCCGGCGCGCACCGCCAGCGAGAACGGGCGCCCCGGCTCGTTGCCCTTGTTGTAGTAGTCGATGGCGGAGGCGGCGCCGGAAGCGGTGAAGACCAGTGTCAAGGCCAGTTTTTTCAGATGCATACGTGTCATAAGCAAAAATTTCCGGGAAGGTGGCTCAATTTTCAGTGGGGCAGGCGGCGGTGTTCTGCATGACGTGCTGCGACACTTGTTGCAACAAGTCTTTCAATTGCGCCACGATGGCGAGGGCGGCCGCCATCTCGATGGCCGCCTCTGCCTGCGCGAGCTGTTCCAGATCCTCGCACAGATCGGCCATGCGGAAAGCGCCGACACTGCGCGCCGCCGATTTGATGCGGTGGCCCAGTTCGCGCACCCGCTGCACCTCGCCGCGCGCCAGCGCAGCCTCTATTTCGCGCATGCCCTCCTGCGAACTGAGCAGGAATTTAAAGGCGAATTTACGTACCTTCAGCGGGTCGTAGCCGAGCAGCGTGGCCAGCACCGACAAGTCGATCACGGCCGAATCATCGCCGACCGGGGCCATGATGGCTGGTTCCGGCAGCTGCGGCCGCCGCGGCTCGGCCGACGGCACGCGCGGCGGCAGCCAATTGGCGACGGTCTGGTACATCAGCGCCGGCTGGACCGGCTTCGAAATGAAATCGTTCATGCCCGCATCGATGCAGCGCATCCGTGCTTCGGTGGTGGCGGTGGCCGTCATCGCCAGCACCGGGAGATGGGTCAGCCGCGGGTCGGTGCGGATGTGGCGGGTCGCTTCCAGCCCATCCATGAGCGGCATTTGCAAGTCCATCAAAACGCAGTCGAAATCGGACATGCGCAGCAGTTCCAGCGCGTCCGCGCCATTGTTGGCGAGGCAGACTGTGACGCCGGCGTCTTCCAGCATCTCCTGCGCAATTTGTTGGTTGAAGATATTGTCTTCGACCAGCAGAATGCGGGCCGCCCTCAGTGCCGCCATCATGGCCGAGGTGTGGGCGCCGGCGAGCAGCTCGCCGGCGGCGTCGCCGATCTGGTTGATCAGCGCGGGCATGGTCTTGTACGATACGCCGAGCTGGGCCGTGAACCAGAATGTGCTGCCTATGCCGGACTGGCTGCGGACGCCGACATCGCCGCCCATCAGCTGGGCCAGTTCCTTGCAGATTGCCAGGCCGAGGCCGGTGCCGCCGAATTCTCGCGTGGTCGATGTGTCGGCCTGCTGGAACGAAACAAATAATTTGGCCATTTCCGCGCTGGACAGGCCGATGCCTTGGTCGCTCACTTCGAAACGCACCAGGCAGTCGTTGGCGTCGCCGACCATCTTGCGCACGCGGATCTCTATCCTGCCTTGTTCGCTGAACTTGATGGCGTTGTTGGCGTAGTTAATCAGCACCTGTCCCAGCCGCAGCGGATCGCCCACCAGCACCGGCGGCAAGGTGGGGTCGAGGTCGAACACCAGTTCCAGGTTGCGGGTGGCGGCTTTCGGCGCCACCACCGTGGTCACCGTCTGCACCACCTGGTCGAGTGAAAAGTCGATGTGCTGGATATCCATCTTGCCGGCCTCGATCTTGGAAATGTCGAGGATGTCGTCGATGATGCCCAGCAGGTGCTCGCCGGCGAAGCGGATTTTTTCCAGGTAGTCGCGCTGGCGCGGGTCCAGCTCGGTCTTCAAGGCCAAATGGGCCATGCCGATGACGCAGTTCAGCGGCGTGCGAATTTCGTGACTCATATTGGACAGGAACTGCCCCTTGGCCATGCTGGCCGCCTCGGCCAGTTGCTTGGCCTGCTGCAGTTCCTTGTTCTTGGCCTCGAGCTGTTCCTCGTAGTGCTTTTCAGAAGTCACATCGTGATAGATCGTGACGAAGCCGCTGATCTCCCCGTCGATGCCATAGATGGGGCGGCCAATGATATTCAGTACGACGCCATCCACCCTGGCCCGCGTGAAATTGTGGGGCTGGAACTTCAAGCAGAGTTCGATCCGGGCGGCCACCAGCGCGTCGATATCGTCCGGCCCATAGTCGCCGCGCAAGGCGATGTAACGGAACACTTCGGCCATGGTGACGCCGGGATGCATCACCTCGACCGGAAATCCCTGCAATTGACAAAAGGCGGGGTTCCAGAACCTGATGGTCAAGTCGCGATCAACGATGGTGACGCCAACCGGCATGTATTCCAGCGCTGCCGCCAGTCTGGGGAAATTCAGCCTGATGAACTCTTCACTTTGAACTGTCGATTCCATAGGCCGATCATCCATGAGGGGGATCAAGAGAAAACTCTAACCCATCTGACAACGGTTGTCAGGTCAATTCTAAGGATGGTGACCCTTAGAGTTAATTTTTTACTATGTTAGTCGATTTTCCTTGTAACTTCCAGTCGGCTGAAAATAGGATTCCATAATCGCTGCAAATGTAAGTATGCTTACGGTCTTTCGGATGTGGGAGAGCTGGATGACAAGCAGTAGATCAGGGAGCAAGGCACGTTCGTCATCGGCGGACGTGGCGTTTGCACAGTCGCCGGTGGGCCAGGTGCTGTCCGGCGTCCTGGCCGAAGGATCGGCGTCGAACCGCAGCATCGCCGATTTCGTCCTGCGCAACCCGATGCGGGTGACGGCCCTGAAGATAGACGAGATGGCCGAAGGCTGTCAGGTCTCCACCGCGACGATCAGCCGCTTTGCCCGCGATATCGGCTTCTCCAACTACGGCGCGATGCGCAGCGCAGTCGCCGAGACGCTGCATTCCGAGATGCAGCCGGTGGACAAGCTGCGCCACACTATCGAGAACCGCGAAGGCTCCGTGTGGCCGGGAGACCAGAGCATGGAGTACGCACTGGCCAATATCAGCGCGACCCGCAACGCTCAATCCCAAGCGGAGATGGAGCAGGTGGTGGCCAAGTTGAGCAAAGCGCGCACCGTCTATGTGCTGGGTTTCGGGCTGTCGTCCTACCTGGCGGGTTTGCTGTCGCTGCATTTGCAGCCGTTTTGCCCGCACGTGGTGGAAGTGGCGGGGCAGGGCGGCACCGAAGTGGCGGCAGGCCATCTGGCGACGGTCGGTCCGAACGATTTGCTGGTGGTGATATCTTTCCCGCGCTATGCTCTGGATGTGATACGGCTGGCGAAATTTGCGCGCGACCACGGCGCCTGCGTGATCTCGATCACCGACGCTCCGGCTTCGCCGCTGGTCGAAGTATCCGAGCATGTGCTGTACGCGAATAGCGGCCACGCCGTACTACCGAGCAGCGCGACGGCGGCGGTGGCGGTGATCGAGGCCCTGGCGGTGTCGCTGATGGTATCGAACAAGGACAATGTGGCAAAAGCCGCGCGGCTGACAGAGGCTATTTCCGCCTATCTGTACGCCCCGGTAACGAAGAAGCGCAAAGCTGCGAAGGGAAGCAAGGTATGAAGCGTTTGGTCGGGTTGTTGTTGGCTGGTCTGATCTGGTGCGCGCAGGCTTGCGCTGCGGACGTTGCGCCGCAAGGCTCGCTGGTCATCGTCGGTGGCGCGCTGCGGGCGGATAACGCCGTGGTCTGGCAGCGCGTGGTGCAGTTGGCGGGCGGCGCGGGTGCGCGTATCGCGGTGCTGCCTTGCGCCGCGGCCAATCCCGGGCGATCCGGCGCCAACCTGGCCGGCTACCTGAATCGTTATGGCGCGTCCGCATTTGTGGTGCCGGTCTCGGTCAATTTGAAGGATCGCGACTATCGGCGCGATGCCGAGGATGCCGCGTTGGCCGGGGCGATCCGCAGCGCCGGCGGCGTCTACTTCACCGGTGGCGATCAGTCGCTGATCACGCAGGCGCTGGTACGTCCGGACGGCAGCCGCAGCGCGGTGCTGGAAGCGATCTGGGATGTCTACCGGCGCGGCGGCGTCATCGCCGGCAGCAGCGCCGGCGCGGCGATCATGAGCAGCACCATGTACTACGATGCCAAAACCGTGTTCGGCACGCTCGCGCAGGGCGTCAACGACGGCCGCGAACTGGCGCCGGGACTGGGCTTCATCGGCAGCGATGTCTTCGTCGACCAGCACCTGCTGGCGCGCGGTCGCTTCGCCCGCATGCTGCCGGCCATGCTGAAGAAGGGCTACAAACAGGGCCTGGGCATCGACGAGAATACCGCGATGGTGATCAATCCGGCGCGGGAGGTGGAGGTGCTGGGCTATCAGGGCGCACTGCTGCTCGACCTGTCGCAGGCGACCAGCGATGGCGGCAAGGACTTCAATATCTCGAATGTGCGCATCAGCTATCTGGATCGCGGCGACCGCTACAACCTGCGGACGCGCCAGTTCACGCCGTCGGCCGACAAGGTGGACGGCAAGGTCGATCCGCAAAAGCCGGCCATGGCGGAGCCGGTCTACTCCGCCGACATCCTCGGTCACAACGCCGTGCTGGTGATGATGGAAAAGCTGATCGACAATGCGCAGGCCGAGGCGATCGGCATCGCCACCGCCGCGCCGGGCCAGCCGCGCCAGGATCTGGGCTTCGAGTTCAAGTTCAGCCGCCTGGTGGACAGTGTCGGCTACGCGTCCGCAAGCTCGGAGGGCTATTCGATCCTGAACCTGCGGCTGGATGTGCGGCCGCTGCAAATAACGCGGCCCTGGTACAAATAGGGCGTTTGTTTAGCGGATACGCTAAACAAGTGGCTTGCATGAAGCCATGCGGTTGACCGGTGCGGCGTCCGGGGCTATAAAGTTGGATCGCCCCTACTTTCGGAAGTCGTATGCACGCCATTAAACTGATACCTGCCGGCGCACTCGCGCTGGCGCTGGCCCTTCCTGCCATCGCTGCGGAGCCGACCAGTCCTGCCGCTGCCGTCGACGTGTTTATCGGCACCGGCGGCGACGGCCATACCTTCCCCGGCGCGGCGCGGCCGTTCGGCATGATCCAGCTGAGTCCCGATACGCAGGTGCGGCCGTTCCGACTAAGCTATCCCTGGGCCGCCGGTTACCGCTACGAGGATGACAGCATCCTGGGCTTCTCGCATACCCACTTCTCCGGCACCGGCCACTCCGACCTGGGCGACCTGCTGCTGATGCCATACAGCGGCGAGACCAAGCTGGAACCGGGCTATCCCGAGCGTCCCTTCAGCGGCTACCGCTCGCGCTTCAAGCACCAGGATGAACACGCGGAGCCGGGCTACTACGCCGTCAAGCTGATGGACAACGAGGTCGATGTCGAGCTGACCGCCAGCGAGCGCGTGGGCCTGCACCGCTACCGCTACACCAAGGGTGCGGAAGCCAAGGTGATACTGGACCTGCGCAGCAGCATCTACGACTACAAGGCCAAGAACCTGTGGTCACGCCTGCGCGTGCGCGACAACACGCTGATCACCGGCATGCGCGAAACGCGCGGCTGGGCGGCGGGCCGCCAGCTGTACTTCGCCATCGCGTTCTCGCATCCGCTGACGTCGCGCGCCTTGCGCAATATGGAGGCGGACGTCGAGTACAAGGGCTTCGCCGGTCCGGGCAGCGGGCCCGGTGACAAGGCCATGGTCGAGGGCAAGGCGCTGGTCGGGGCGCTGGACTTCGGCGTGCCGGCCGACGGCCAGCTGGAAGTGAAGGTGGCGATTTCCGCCGTCAGCGAGGAGGGCGCGATCGCCAACCTGGGCGAGATGCCGGGCTGGGATTTCGACGCCGAGCGGGCCAAGGCTTCCGCCGCGTGGAACGAGGCTCTCGGAGCGGTGGCCATCGAAGCCGCGCCCGACATGCGCAAGATGGTCTACACGGCGCTGTATCACAGCATGCTGGCTCCGAGCCTGTTCATGGACCGCGATGGCCGCTACCGTGGGCCGGACAACGAGGTGCACCAGGCGCAGGGCTTCCGCTTCCATTCCACCTTCTCGCTGTGGGACACTTATCGCGCGCTGCATCCCTTGCTGACGCTGATCCAGCCGGAGCAGCGCAATGTGGACTTCGTGCGCTCGCTGATCGAATCGCAGAAGGCCAGCCCCTACGGCATCCTGCCGGTGTGGCAGTTCCACGGCCTTGAGACCTGGTGCATGATCGGCTATCACGCGGTGCCGGTGATCGCCGACGCCTATATGAAGGGCCTGAAGGGTTTCGATGCCGAGGAAGCCTTGAAGGCGATGACCAGCAGCGCGGAATATGGCCCGTACGGCGGCCTCCAGCACTACATGAAGCTGGGTTATGTGCCGATCGACCTGGAGCCGGAAGCGGCGTCGAAGACGGTGGAATATGCCTTCGACGACTGGACCATCGCCCGCATGGCGGAGAAGATGGGCAAGAAGGATATCGCGGCGCGCTACTACAAGCGGGCGCAGAACTACCGCAATTCCTTCGACACCAAGACCGGCTTCCTGCGCGCGAAGAAGTCCGACGGCACCTTCCGCGAGCCGTTCGATCCGGTGCTGTCGAACTTCGGCAGCGATTACACCGAAGGCAGCGCGTGGCAGTATTCCTGGTATATGCCGCACGATAACGCGGGCCTGATCAAGATGCTGGGCGGCGACGCCGGCCTGCAGAACAAGATAGACATGATGTTCGACGCCAAAGTGGACGAGAAGGTGTATGCGCACATGGAGGACATCTCCGGCCTGATCGGCCACTACGCGCATGGCAACGAGCCGTCGCACCACGTGGCCTACCTGTACAACTACGCCGGCGCGCCGTGGAAGACGCAGAAGCGTTTGACGCAGGTGGTGGCGTCACAGTACAACACGACGCCGGCCGGCCTGTCGGGCAATGACGATCTGGGACAGATGTCGGCGTGGCTGGCCTTTACGGCACTGGGCTTCTATCCGGTGGCGCCGGGCTCCAACGAGTACGTGATCGGCCGTCCGTTCCTGGACAAGGCGGTGATGAACCTGCCGAACGGGAAGGTCTTCACTATCCGCAGCGTCGGCCTGAGCGCGCAGAACGTGTACGTCGCCGGCGTTACGCTGAACGGCAAGCCGCTGGCGCAAAGTTTCCTGCGCCATGAGCAGATCACGGCGGGCGGCGAGCTGGTATTCACCATGTCGGCCAAGCCCAATACCGAATGGGGCAAGGGCGGCGCGGCGCGTCCCTACACGCAAACGCCGTACTAAGTCCGGTTGGCGGCGCCTCGAGCGCCGCTAAAAAACACTGGATTGATAGCGCTAACATAGCGCACCAGGATTTTCAACTGCGCTGGCTGGAAAAATACCAGCTAGCCCGCCAACGTCCAAGCGGCGCCACACTTGCTGCGCTGCAGCATGGAATCTCCTTTACATCGACTCATGAATCGCTACACTACACGACATGTTAGCGCTAACAATAAAGAGGCGAGTATGAACAGTAGTGCGGTAAGCCGGTGGGTTGTCATGGGTGTCAGCGGTTGCGGGAAGAGCGAGATCGGTTCGCGCCTGGCCGCTGAACTTGGCCTGCCATTCCTTGAAGGCGATAGCTTCCATCCAGCGGAAAATGTCGCCAAGATGTCGGCCGGCATACCGCTCAATGACGACGACCGCGCTGGCTGGCTGTTGACGCTGCAAGGAAAAATTCGTGAAGCGGCGCAACGGGGCGAGGGTCTGGTGTTGTCGTGTTCGTCGCTCAAGCGCCGCTACCGCGACTTGCTGCGCCAAGGCGATCCGGACCTGCGCTTCGCCCACCTGAGAGGCGAACGCGCCGTCATCGAAGGCCGGATGCAAGCGCGTGCCGGCCATTACATGCCACCCAGTCTGCTCGACAGCCAGTTGCGCGACCTTGAACCATTGCAGCCCGATGAAGCCGGCCTGCGTCTGGACCTGACCTTGCCGCCACAGCAGCTGGTCAGTCTTATTTTGCAATACCCATAGCCGCAGCAATAGCGGGCAATCCAACACTTATCTGGAGATACCATGAAAACAACAATGACCACAAAGATTCCAAAACGGCGCTGGGGCATAGGCGCGCTGCTTGGCGTCGGCGTATTGATCAACTACATCGACCGCATCGGTCTGTCCGTGGCCGCGCCGCAGATCAAGGAGCTGTTCAACCTCACGCCTGTCGAGCTGGGCCTGCTGTTCAGCGCCTTCGCCTGGTCCTATTCGCTGCTGCAGATTCCGGTCGGCATGGTGATGGACCGCTTCGGTCCTACCCGCGTTGGCCGCTGGGGCGCTTTCCTGTGGGGCCTGGCCGCCACCATCACCGCGTTTTCCAGCGGCTTTGCCGGCATCTTCGCGGCCCGCATCCTGCTGGGCATCGCCGAGGCACCAGCGTTCCCGGTCAGCGCCAAGGCCACCGGCTACTGGTTCCCGCGCCATGAACGCGGCATGGCCACGGCGATCTTCGACGCCGCCGCCAAGTTCTCCAATGTGATCGGCGTGCCGCTGCTGGCGCTGACCATTGTTACCTTCGGCTGGCGTTGGGGCTTCGGCTTGACCGCGGTGCTCAGCTTCAGCTACTTCATCGCGTTCTATGTGCTGTACCGCGATCCTAGCGCCGATCCCAAGTTGAGCAAGGAAGAGCTGCGCTACATCCAGGAAGGCGGCGCTGCGCCGGAAGGCCCCTCCGAAACCGGCGCGCTGAACATGCTGGGTTATCTGCTGACCAAATCCAAGATCTGGGGCCTGACCATCGGCTTCGCAGCGTATGGCTACTCGTTCTACCTGTTCCTGACCTGGCTGCCTGGCTACCTGGTGCAGACCATGCACATGAGTATTTTGAAGTCGGCTGGTTTCGCCGCGATCCCTTGGCTGGTGGCGACGGTTGCCGATCTGTTTGTCGGCGGCTGGCTGATCGATCACCTGATCTCGCGGGGCAAGGACGAATCCCTGGTGCGCAAAGGCGTGCTGGTGTGCGGCATGGTGCTGGGCCTGGCGGTGTTTGGCGCCACGCAGACCACCGATCCGGTGTGGGCAATCTTCTGGATTTCGATCGCGTTGGGCGGCCTGGCCTCCGCGGCGCCGGTGGGCTGGTCCTTGCCGTCGTTGATCGCACCGAAGGGCGGCGCCGGCACCATCGGCGGCATCATGAACTTCGCTAACAACCTGATGGGCGCGGCAGCACCGATCGTGACTGGCATGATCGTCGGCGCCACCAACTCCTTCACCAACGCCTTCATGGTCGCCGGCGTTATTTTGGTGGTTGGCATCATCTCGTTTGTATTCGTGCTCGGCAAGATCGAAGCGATTCCCGACCCGCTACCACGCACTGCCGCATAAGCTGTACGACCTTTTATCCCTGGAGACAAAAATGAAAAAAAGCATATATGCGCTGGGTGCGCTCGTCCTTACCACTTGCAACGGCGCCGCTTTCGCGCAGAGTAACGTGACTTTCTACGGTGTGATGGACATGGGGATTTCCCAGGACCGCGGCGGCATCGCCGGCACCTCGACCCGCGCCACCAGCGGCATGGCGACCCAAAGCCGCTGGGGCTTCCGTGGCAACGAGGACCTGGGCGGCGGCATGTCGGCCTTCTTCGTGATCGAAGGCGGCATCCACGCCGACAACGGCAGCTCCACCCAGAACAACACGCTGTTCGGACGCACCAGCATCGTCGGCCTGGGCAGCAAGTACGGCGCCGTTTCCATCGGCTTGCAGGATACGCCGCTGTTCACGACCCTCAATACGATCGTCGATCCGCTGCGTAACGGCGTCGCGCGCTCCAATAATTTGATGGCGTCGACTGGTTTCCGCGCCGGTAACTCGGTGTTGTACCGCACGCCGACCATCAACGGCTTCAGTGCCGACGCCATGTATGTGGCCGGCGAAGTGGCGGGCGACCAGAGCGCCAGCCGAGCGCTGGGCGGCTCATTCGGCTACAGCAATGGACCGCTGAATGTGCGGCTGGCCTATCACAACAAGAACAACGACACGGCGACGCTGAAAAACACCGGCTCGGCTCGCAATACGCTGCTGGGGGCAAATTACGATTTCGGTCCGGCCAAGGCCTTTTTCGGTTACGGAATCGACCAGGGCCTGAACAGCGCGCCGCTGAATAGTTCGATCGTCAATTTCGCCGGTCCGGCGCCGGTCGCTTCCACCGACAGTACCGATATGCTGCTCGGCGTATCGGCGCCGTTCGGCGTCAGCACCTTCGTGGCGACGTACATCCGCAAGAACGACCGCTCGGTACGCAACCAGGATGCGCAGCAATACGCGCTGGCCTATATGTACGCCTTCTCCCGCCGCACCGACCTCTACACCTCGTATGCGTTGATCCGCAACCATAACGGCGGCGGCTACACGGAAGGCAACAGCGAAGAGCCGGGCATCGGCAATCGCCAATTCGCCGTCGGCTTGCGCCACCGCTTCTAAGCGTTACAGCAGGTCGATGCCGAATCGATGCGGCAGCGCGGCGATCAAGCCGCCGATCCGGTCGCTGCGCTTGGCGAACTCGGAGACGCCCACCACCACGACGGACGTCAACAGATACTTTATGATGAGCCAGGCCATCTGCCTTGCCGTCCTTTAGTTGTTATTAAAATCGATAGCAATGGGCTTGCTGGCTGTCGCTACGCAACGATGGCATGACCAGTAAGGTGGATGTCTCCTGCTGGCATTCTATCAAAGCTCTCCTGGATGCCTCGATGCCCGCTTCGATGAAGTCCTTCTTTGCCGCGCCCGCAATCGCAACGGCGAGTCGCGAGCTGCGGGAGCTTGGGCCGGTATTGTCTCGTATCGCTTCGAAGCCGAATTCTCGCAGGTTCTTGCCCAAGGTGAGCCGGGCCAGTTGGCCGCCTGAGGAACTCAGCACGGTCTCGTTCCGTGGCTTTCCTTCCGCATCGGCGGCATGTGCCGTGACAGATGCCAGGTACCCGATCAAAAGCGCCAGCTTACGCATCGCCGGCTGTGGAGACGAAGGTCAGCCGGTTGCCGGATGGGTCGCTGATCGACATTTCGCGGCTGCCCCAAGGCTTGTCTTCGACGCCAGGGCGGGCGAATTTGAACTGCTTGGCGATCAACTCGGCATGGAACTCGTCCAGCCGGTTGGTGGCGATGCGGATCGCGCCGCCGGGATTGCAGTCGCCGAAATGTTCGGTCAGGTGCAGCGTGCAGTCGCCCTTGGAGACCTGCATGTAAAGCGGGAGGCCAGGCTCGAAGCGGTGTTCCCAGTCGACTTTGAAGCCGAGGAAGTCGACATAGAATTCGCGCGTTTGCGCTTCGTTGCAGCTGCGCAGGACAGGCGTGACGTGGCCGAGGGTCATATCGAAAGTTCCTTCATGCCTTGCGGCGTGTTGATGTGGGCGACCAGGCGCGGCCGGTCGCCATGCCGGCATTCAACCACATCTGACAGCGCGAGGGAAGACAGCAAGGCGGAGACCCGCTGCGGATCCGGATGGAAAATCTCCAGCCTGGACAGTGACAGCCCGTGATCCGTCAAGCCGGCGGCGGGGTGCGGATGGTCGTCCCACTCGATCAATGCGGGCGCTATCCCGTCCAGCGCGATGGAACCGTCGGCCGGTATGGTGATCAGCCAGTTGCGCTGTCCGCGCGACATCGGCTCCACCAGGCCCAGATCTTCGGTGCTGGCAGCCGCCGCTGCGCGGATGTTGCCTGTGCTGGCTACCCAGGTGCGTAGCGCCGGCTGGGCATCGGTTGCCAGGTCGTCGAGCGCGAACCAGCGCGGTCGTCCGGGCGATGGCGCCTCGGGATTCGGTGCGATGATTTCCAGGAACAGCGCGTCGCCCAGCCGCAGCAGCAGGTTGTGCGTGCCCATGCGGGGATGTTCGCCGCCGGGCTGCGGCGCTACGCCGAGTGTCTTGAAGACGAAAGCCGCGCCGACGGCTCGCGTGGGCGCGGTGACGGTGAGGTGATCGATGCTGCTCACGCCGATGCTACAGGTGCTGGTCGATCAGGACCGGATTGCCGTCCGGGTCGGTGAGGATGATGCTGGCCGGGCCGGTGGTGCTTTCGTCCGCCTCGCTGTCCAGGCCAAGGCCCTGCGCCTTCAGCTGGCGCTGGATCTCGCGGACGTCGGTGAAGCCGTCCAGTGCCTTGGCGTTCTGGTCCCAGCCGGGATTGAAGGTCAGCATATTCTTCTCGAACATGCCCTGGAACAGGCCGATGATATGGTCGCCGTTCTTCAGGATCAGCCAGTTCTGTGCGGCGTTGCCGCCGAACTCCGTGAAGCCCAGTTTTTCATAGAACGCCCGCGAGGCGGCCAAGTCCTTGACCGCCAGGCTGACGGAAAATGCGCCGAGTTGCATGTCGATCTCCTTACATGGTCGATCGGACAACTCTAGCACACAGGAGGATCTCAGTACACTTCCGGCACGATGATTTCGAGCGGCACCGGGCGGCGCACATAGTCGTCGTGGTATTCGCGTTCCGGCAGCTGGATCGCCGGATGCTCGACTTCCACATACGGCATCTGCTGCAGCAGGTGATGGATGCAGTTCAGGCGCGCCTTCTTCTTGTCCACGCCTTGCACCACCCACCACGGCGCCTCCGGGATGTGGGTGCGCTCCAGCATGATCTCCTTGGCCTTGGTGTACTCTTCCCAGCGGCGGCGCGATTCCAGGTCCATCGGGCTCAGTTTCCACTGCTTGAGCGGATCGTGGATGCGGCCCAGGAAGCGCGCGTTCTGCTCCTCATCCGAAATCGAGAACCAGTACTTGATCAGCTGGATGCCTGAACGCGCCAGCATGCGCTCGAACTCCGGCACGGTCTGGAAGAATTCCTCGTACTGGTCGTCGGTGCAGAAGCCCATCACGCGTTCGACGCCGGCGCGGTTGTACCAGCTGCGATCGAACAGCACAATCTCGCCGGCGGCCGGCAGGTGCGAGGCGTAGCGTTGGAAGTACCACTGCGTGCGTTCGCGGTTGTTCGGCGCCGGCAGCGCGGCCACGCGGCACACGCGCGGATTCAGGCGCTGCACGATGCGTTTGATCACGCCGCCTTTGCCGGCGGCGTCGCGGCCCTCGAACAGGATCACGACCTTGTGGCCGGTGTGGACCACCCAGTCCTGCAGCTTGACCAGCTCCGCTTGCAGGCGGAACAGCTCCCGGAAGTACTGGCGGCGGGCTTCCCTGGCTGCTTCGCTGCGTTCGCTCACCAGCACTTCACGGGTGACCGGATCGATCTCGCGGTCTTCCAGTTCCATCTCCAGCTCTTCGTCATAGCTGTCGGTCAGTTCGCGCTGGACGCGCTCCATCAAATCGGTTTCATTCAGTCGCATGGTGCATCCTTGGTTCAGAAAATGTGGGAGAACAGCCAGAACAGCGAACCCGATAACAGGATCGCGACCGGCAGCGTCAGCACCCAGGCCATGGCCAGGTTGCGGACGGTGGACCATTGCAGGCCGGAGCGGTTGGCCGCCATCGTGCCGGCCACGCCGGACGACAGCACGTGCGTGGTCGATACCGGCATGCCGTACATGTCGGCCGCGCCGATGGTCAGCATCGCTACCAGTTCGGCCGATGCGCCCTGCGCGTAGGTCAGGTGGGATTTGCCGATCTTCTCGCCGACGGTGACGACGATGCGCTTCCAGCCGACCATCGTGCCCAGGCCCAGCGCGATCGCCACCGCCACCTTGACCCACAGCGGAATGAACTTGGTGGCGTCGTCGAGCTGCTTCTTGAAGGCTTTCAGGTTGGCGGCGGTGTCGGGATCGAAGGGGAGGGCCGTGGTCTTGTCCATCACACGCATGGTTTCGGCCGCCAGGTACATGTCATTGCGGACGTTACCCACGGTTTCCGCCGGCACCTTGGCCAGCGAACCATGCTGCTTGACCGCCTGGCCGACGTCGCCGATCAGCGTGGCCAGGGCCGGCACCACCGCCGGCGTCAACTCCTTGGTGCGGATGTAGGCCGACAGCACTGGACGCGGTTCGGCGACTGCCGGTGCGGTGGGCGGAATGTATTTTTGCAGCGATTGCTGCGTGACCTGGGCGACGGCGACGAACTGCGTCACCTGGTCGAGCGGCAGCGCGCGGTTCAGTGCATAGGCCATCGGCACGGTGCCGACCAGGATCAGCATGATCAGTCCCATGCCTTTCTGGCCGTCGTTGGAGCCGTGGGCGAAGGAGACGCCGGTGCAGGTAAGGATCAGCAGGCCGCGGATGTACCAGGGGGGCGGTGTATTGCCGACCGGCGCTTCATACAGTTCGCGGCTCTTGACGAAAGCGCGTAGCGCCAGCAGCAGCAAGGCGGCGCAGCCGAAACCGACCATCGGCGACAGCAGCAGCGAGTAGCCGACCTTGGACGCTTGCGCCCAATCGACGCCGCTGGTGCCGTCGCGGCCATGCATCATCGCATTGGCGATGCCGACGCCGAGGATGGAGCCGATCATCGTATGCGACGACGATGCCGGCAGGCCCAGCGCCCAGGTGCCGAGGTTCCAGATGATGGCGGCGATCAGCAGCGCGAACACCATGGCGAAGCCGGAGCTGGAGCCCACTTGCAGTATCAGTTCGACCGGCAGCAGCGAGATGATGCCGAAAGCGACCGCGCCGCTTGAGGTCAGCACGCCGAGGAAGTTGAAGCAGCCGGACCACACCACGGCGGCGTTGGCCGGCATGGAGTTGGTGTAGATGACGGTGGCGACGGCGTTGGCGGTGTCGTGGAAGCCGTTGACGAACTCGAAGCCGAGCGCGATCAGCAGAGCCAGGCCGAGCAGCATGTAGGGCAGCCAATTGGTGGCGACCGGGCCGGCTTCGGTGACGTCGGCGCGCAGGCTGTAGGCGCTGAACAGCAGGCCTGCAACCAGCAGCACGACGAAGATCAGGGCGGTGATGGGGGTGTTTTTACTATCGGCGGGACTGATGCGCGCAGGTTGGGCGACCGTATTCATGCCATTCAGATCCAGTGTGAAAGTGGTAACTGAATGTACTTGTCGAATATGACAGAGGTATGACGACGTTCGTCAACAACTAGGCGCGGTAACCCGTGTTGAAAGCGTACATTTCCGAAAAGAACGCGCCGACTGCAAGCACCATCGGCATGACGGACCAAAACCATGCGGCGCGGCTCAGCGGGATCATTCGTGCCCGCTTTGCCTTATGGGCTATGTACCCAAAGACAAAAGCAAGCGGCGGAAGGACGATCATGGGAATGACAAGCCAAAAAGTGAGCAGGGATATAGCGGTAGTAATAAGGGACAGGGGGGTGTACTGAATTCTGTGTAAACGGGTTTTCGTTTAAGCCTGCGGCACCCGGTCTTCAAACTGGATGGCGAAGCGGTTCAGTGCAGC
>NZ_JBWKQE010000030.1:0-81354 GCF_059418605.1 Duganella sp. GW821-FHT07G03 | reverse complement strand
AAGTCTACACTCGAGGGGAATTGTCGGCAGCGTCAGATGTGTAGAAGAGAAAGGGCAAGCAGCTCGACATGCTGAGCAGCACCAAAGCCAAGAAATAAGCAAACCCGTTGGGGGTCAGTTCCGGCATCGTGCCACGCGTGGCACGATGCCGAACTGACCCCCAACGGGTTTTGTTGGCATGTTGTATCCTAGCGCCCTACGCGCTAATCCGAGGCAACATGTCTAAACTTTCCAGGCTGATCGGCGGCTTCGTCCGCCAACACAGCCGCGCCTATGCCGTGTCCGGCGTCATGCTGGCCGGCGTCGCCATCCTCACCGTCTGGGTGCCGCGCAAGGTCGGCGCCATGATCGACGGCCTGGCCGCCCACACCTTGGGCGGCGACGCCCTGCTGAGGGAAATCGGCTGGCTGCTGCTGACCGGCGCCGGCATCTACTTGCTGCGCGTCGGCTGGCGCCAGATCCTGTACGGCGCCGCCTACCAGCTGGGCGTGTCGCTGCGCACCCGCCTGTACACCCGCCTCACCCTGCAAGGCCCGGCCTTCTACCAGCGCCAGCGCACCGGCGACCTGATGGCACTGGCCACCAACGATATCGACGCCATCGAAATGGCCGCCGGCGAAGCCATGCTGGCCGGCTTCGACGGCGCGCTGACCCTGGTGATGGTGCTGGGCGTGATGCTGCTCGGCGTCGACTGGCGCCTGGCCTGCATCGCGCTGCTGCCCTTCCCCTTGATGGGCTGGGCGTTCTGGTACATCTCCGGCCATATCCACACCGCCTCCACCGACACGCTCAAGCGCTTCAGCGCCCTCAACGACCATGTGCAGGAAACCCTGTCCGGCGTGCGCACCCTGCGCGCGCTGGGACTCGAACAGCGCAGCGCCGCGCAGTTCGGCGAGCTGGCGCAGCAGGCCTCCAACGCCAGCCTGCGCGCGCAGGTGTGGGAGGCGGCCTACGAACCGGCCGTCGGCCTGACCCTGACCGCCGCCGGCGGCCTGACCCTGGGCCTGGGCGGCTACCTGGTCTGGCAGCAGCAGCTGACCATCGGCGCGCTGACCAGCTTCACCATGTACCTGGGCCAGCTGATCTGGCCGATGTTCGCCGCCGGCTGGGTGCTGTCGCTGATCGAACGCGGCAAGGCCGCCTGGCAGCGCCTGCAGCCGATGCTGGACGCGCCGCTGGCGATAGCCGACCACGGCACGCTGGCCGCCGTGGCGCCGGGCGCGCTGGCGCTGCACGATGTCAGCTACGCCTATCCGGGCCAGGGTGTGGCGGCGCTGAGCGGCATCACGCTCGAGCTCAAGCCCGGCCAGACGCTCGGCCTGGTCGGCCCCACCGGCTGCGGCAAGTCGACCTTGCTGCGGGTGCTGCTGCGCCAGTTGACGCCGCAATCGGGCAGCGTGCGCTGGAGCGGCCACGCGCTCGACGCATACACGTTGCACGCGCTGCGCGCCGCCATCAGCTGGGTGCCGCAGGAGTCCTTCCTGTTCTCGGCCTCGATCGCCGACAACATCGCGCTGGCGCGTCCCGGCGCCACCCGCGCGCAGATCGAACACGCCGCCGACCTGGCCGCCATCCACGACGACATCCTGCAATTCGCGCAGGGCTACCAGACCGAAGTGGGCGAGAAAGGCATCACCTTGTCCGGCGGCCAGCGCCAGCGCGTCGCCATCGCCCGCGCGCTGCTGGCCGATAACGACCTGCTGCTGCTGGACGACGCCCTGTCCGCCGTCGACACCGGCACCGAAACGCGCATCCTGCAGCACCTGGAAGCATTGCGCCAGGCCCGCAACGGCCGCAGCGCCGTCATCGCCAGCCACCGCCTGAGCGCGGTGGTCAACGCCGACCTGATCGTGGTGCTGCGCGACGGCAGCATCAGCGAAACCGGCAGCCACGAACAACTGCTGGAGCAGGACGGCTGGTATGCCAGCCAGTGGCGCTATCAACAATTGGAAGCCAGTCTCGATGCCCTCTAAGCCAGAACAGATTTCCGCGCGCCGCCAGACCTGGCAGGCGTTCTCCCTGCTGCGCCGCGCCGCGCTGCCCGACCAGCACCACCTGGGCTGGGCCGTCATGTGGCTGGTGCTGGCCGCGCTGCTGGAAGTGTCCGGCCCCATCATGGGCAAGGCGCTGATCGACGAGCACCTGCTGCCGCACCACCTGGACTGGCCGCGCATGGCCGCCCTGCTGGCCGGCGTGGTGCTCACCGGCTGGATCGCCAGCGGCCTGCGCTACCTGCAGCTGGTGCGCCTGTCCGGGCTGGCGATGCGCTCGGTGATGCGGCTGCGCGAAATGGTCTACACCCACGTGCTGCTGCTGCCGATGGCCTTCTTCGACCGCGCCATCACCGGCCAGCTGGTCGCGCGCGTGACCAACGACACCGAGGCCGTCAAGACGCTGTACATCCAGGTGCTGTTCGTGATGCTCGACTCGACCATCGTGCTGGTCGGCACCGTGGCGGCGATGGCCTGGCTGGACTGGCACCTGATGCTGATCGTGCTGGCGCTGCTGCCGGCGGTGCTGCTGATCGTCTGGCTGTACCAGCGCTGGAGCGCGCCGGCCGTGACCCGCGCGCGCGCGCTGCGCAGCGACATCAACGGCCAGATGGCCGAATCGATAGGCGGCATGAGCGTGCTGCAGGCGAACAACGCCGAGGCCCGCTTCGGCCGGCGCTTCGCCGCCACCAACCAGGACCACTACAGCGCCCGCCTGGCCGAGCTGCGCGCCAACGCCTGGCTGCTGCGGCCGGCGCTCGACATGTTCAACATCATCCTGCTGGCGGCCGTGATCTACCTGTTCGGCCAGCGCGAAATGACCGCCGCCGAGGTGGGCATCCTGTACGCCTTCATCAGCTACCTGGCGCGCGTGATCGAGCCGCTGATCCAGATCACCATGCAGTTCAGCCAGTTGCAGCAATCGGTGGTGGCCACCGCGCGCGTGGCCGCGCTGCTGGAGGTAGCCACCGCCACCGAGCACGCCGACCACGGCCAGAGCCAGAACATCGGCCTGGCCACCGCGCGCGCCGCCGCCAACGACGCCGGCAAGGAGCAAGCGCCGGCGGTCGCCATCCGCCACCTGAGCTTCGCCTATAACGAAGGCCAGACCGTGCTGCACGACCTGTCGCTGGAGATCCCGCAGGGCGCTTTCGTGGGCATCGTCGGCCACACCGGCAGCGGCAAGTCGACCCTGCTGTCGCTGCTGCTGCGCTTTTATCCGGTGACGCACGGCGGCATCGCCCTGCACGGCGTGCCGCTGGACGCCATCGCCAACGAGCGCTTCCGCGCCGAAGTGGGCCTGGTGCCGCAAGACCCCTTCCTGCTGGCCGCCTCGGCGCGCGAGAACATCGACATGGGCCGCGGCCTGACGCAGGCGCAGATCGAGGCGGCGGCGCGCGGCGCGCACGCGCACGACTTCATCGCCGCGCTCGAGCAAGGCTACGACACCGCGCTGGGCGAAGGCGGCTCGCGCCTGTCGGTGGGCCAGAAGCAGCTGATCGCCATCGCCCGCGCGCTGGCGGGACGGCCGCGCATCCTGCTGCTGGACGAGGCCACCTCGCACATCGATTCGCAGACCGAGCAGATCGTGCAGACCGCGCTCGACGAGTTGCGCGGCACGGTGACGGTGATCGCCATCGCCCACCGGCTGTCGACCATCCGCGACGCCGACCGCATCATCGTGCTCAACCACGGCCGCATCGCCGAGACCGGCCCGCACGAGCAGCTGATGCGGATAGACGGCGGCCTGTACCAGCGGCTCTACCTGCTGCAACAACTGGCGGCCTAGCTTTCATCTTCTGACAACATTGCCAAAACCGCCGCCAGGCGCATGGCGATTTCAATCATTTCATTGCCGATTCCGCCACGGATTATGTGCGATTTTGCGTGAAAAATCGCAATTCCACGGGCTTTCTCGACTGCAACAAGAATATAATTGTCTAGACACTTTGCATGCGCAGTCGACAACCGGGAGCGTCAGTTGGCAGGTTTTAGAAATGGTGGGTGGCTAGTCCGCGCCAGACCGCGCGCCGTCGCGGTCGCTGTAGCACTCGTCCTGTCGCCGCTGCTGGCCGCGGCCGAAACCGACCCGGCCTCGCTGTACGCCCGCATCATCGACGTGCGCGAACAAAGCCGCTTCGTGCCGGAAAAGGCCTTATTGCAGCTGCTCACGCTGCAAACCGAGGCGGCCGGCGCGCCGCCCGCCACCCAGGCCGAACTGCTGAATCAACTGAGCGTGGCCAATATGCGCGCCGGCAAAAGCGACGCCGCCCTGGCCGCCGCCGACCAGCTGATCGCCTACGGCAAATCCCTGCACGACGACGCCATCGTCGCCAAAGGCATGATGGCCAAGGGCTATGTGCTGTTCGACCGCGCCGATGTCGAGGCCTCGCACCAGCTGGCCTTCGACGCCGAAAAAATGGCGGCCAACAGCACCAATATGGCCCTGCGTTCGCAGATCGCCGTCACGGTCGGCCAGACCTATGCCGAACTGGGCAACTTCCCGGCCGCGCTGGTCAAGCTGCAAAACGGCGTCGACCTGGCGCGCCAGGTCGGCGACGACCCGGTGATGCTGTTCGGCGCGCTCAACGCGCTGGTCAATCTGTACACGCAGATGAAGGAATACGACAAGGCCTCCGCCGCGCTCGACGAGCTGCTGACCGAGACCGAGAAACTGCGTTCGCCGGGTCGCATGGCGATCGCCAAGATCACCGAGTACGGCCTGGCCATCGATTCCGGCCAGCCCAAGCGCGCCTTGCGCGCGCTGCTGCAAAGCCTGGACCTGGAGCGCAAGCTGGGCGCCGAACGCATGCTCGGCGTGACGCTGGTCAACCTGTCCGACAGCTACCTGAAAGAGCACGACTATCCGCGCGCGGCCCAGTACGCGAGCGAGTCGCTGCGCTCGACCCAGCTGACCAACGACAAGTCGGTGGAGGCCACCGCGCGCGTCAACCTGGGCCAGGCCTACCTGGGCATGGGCCGCATCGCCGAGGGCAAGAAGCAGTACGAAGCCGGCATGGCCCGCTACGAGCAGGAGAACAACAAGCCCGATCTGCAAGAGGCCCTGCGCGAATATGGCGAAGCGCTGGAACGGGTGGGCGACCTGGCCGGCGCGGTGTCGGCCTACCACCGCGAGCGGGCGATCTCGAACGAGCTGTTCGAGAAGCAGCGCCAGAAGGCGGTGCTGGAGCTGCAGGAAAAATACGAGACCGAGAAGAAGCAGCGCCAGATCCAGCTGCTGAGCAAGGAGAACCAGGTCAAGGGCGCCGAGATCGACAACCGCCGCCTGCAGCAGCGCGTGTGGTGGCTGCTGGCCCTGGTGTTCGCGCTGGCGTCGATGGTGGTCGGGCTGTTGTACCGCAAGGTGCGGCACGCCAACGCCCAGCTGGAGGTCAAGAACCTGGAGCTCAAGGCGCAGTCGACGCTCGATCCATTGACCATGCTGTACAACCGCCGCCACTTCCAGGACTTCATGCGCGACATGATCGATGCCGACAAGCCGTACGCGGAAAAGCGCACGCTGCACGGCGACGACATCGTCGGCGCCCTGTTCCTGCTGGACGTCGACCACTTCAAGAACATCAACGACCGCTACGGCCACGCCGCCGGCGACGCCGTGCTCAAGATGATCGCCGAGAACCTGCGCGTGGTGCTGCGCGAGACCGACATGATCGTGCGCTGGGGCGGCGAGGAATTCCTGGCCTTCCTGCCGGCGATCCCGCGCCACGGCGTCGACGAGATCGCGCGCCGCATCCTGGTGGGCATCTCGTCGCAGATCATCCGCTACCAGGAGCACGAGATTTCGGTGAACGTGTCGGTGGGTTTTTCGCCGTTCCCGCTGGCGCCGGACGACGTGCCGCTGCCGTGGGAGCGCGCGGTCAACCTGATCGACATGGCGCTGTACCTGGCCAAGTCGCACGGGCGCAACCGCGCCTACGGCGTGCGCGGCTTCGAGAACTTCCACCAGACGTCGATGGAGGCGATCGAGCAGGACCTCGAGAGCGCGTGGCGGGCCGGCTTTGTGGATTTGAGCGTGGTGCTGGGCGGCGGGCCGGAAACGCCGCCGCCGTCGCCGTCAGAGCACAGCAACGTGGTGCCGCTCAAGCACGCGGCCCACAAGAACGGCCACTGAGGCTTACTTGGCGGGGCTGGACGCTTCGCGTTCGCGGGCTTTTTCCTGCAGCTTGGTGCCGGCCTGTTCCAGCTTCTTGCCGGCTTCCTCGGTTGCATGGTTGAGCTTGTCGCCGGCGGCGTCGGTGGCCTTGTTGATTTGCTGGCTGGTTTCCTTGGCGGCGTCGGTGATCTGCTGGTTGGCCTGTTGCGCGGCCTCGGTCAGCTGGCGGCCGGCCTTGTCGGTGGCCTGGTCGAGCTTGCGGCCCGCCGCCTCGGCCGGACCGGCCACGCTATCATCCTTCTTCTGGCAGCCGCCCAGCAGCGCCAGCACCACCAAAGCGGCGGCCGCGCCGCGTACCGTTGTCATCGCCGTCATCATCGTCTCCTCAAGGAACCAAACATTTCTGACAGCATACAACGCCGCGCCTGCGCACAGCGCACGGCAGGCGCTTATTTGTAGATGCCCACGCCGATGACGTAGTCGCCGACTCTTTCGACGTAGGTGTTTTTCTCTTCGAGGTTTTTGCTGATCGAGTTCGGCCACCCGTACTGGACCCAACCCTTTACAGGTCGCCCTGGATGAAGTCGCCCTTGGGATCGTTGAACGCGGCCACCGCCTTGTCCTTGCCGTTCTTTTGCAGATACTCGCCGGGGCGCTTGACCATCGCCGCGGCTGCGGCGTATCAGCTGATCTTTTTGGGCGGCGGCGGCGGCGCGAAGACGATGTTTTCCGAGGCCGGCGCGCTGTCCATCGCATCCGACGCCTCCAGCCATTTCATCAGCTTTTCCATGCGGCGGATCAGGATGCCCTTGCCGCTGATGTAGCCCACCTGCTCGAAGTTCTCGGGCCGGCTCACCATCTTGGAGACGGTCGGCAGGTTCTCCGCCAGGCGCTCGAAGGCCTTGCGCGCCTTCTGCTCCCACTTGACCAGGTTGGCCTCGTTGAAGCGGTTGCTCTCGTAGTAGATGGTCAAGGTGCGGTCGTGATTGCCGAAGCCGACGATCGCCGCTCCCTTGCGCACGGTTTCCAGCACGTCGTCCTTGATGTTCGCGGTCGGCACGAACAACGCGGCGCGGCCGGTGGTGTCCGGTCGCTCCAACGGCAAATCCTGTCCCATTATTACGCTCATCACGCTTCCTGTCGTTGTCGTCGGAGTTGCTGCTAGGCTATATTTGTGATTCTATATCGCGTCCCAGCCCAATACAAGGAGAAACCGCGCCGGCGTGGCGTTACGGGTAATGGGGCGGCTTCTGCCTTTATAATGCGGGCTGATCCCTTTTTAGCGCCGCGCCATGACGTCGTCTTCCCTGCCCGCCCCAGTAACCTCCCGCTACGGCGCCATTCCCGAGCACGCGGTCGACACGGCGCAGCGCAATGTGGGCGACACGCTGGCCGTGGCGATCGCCCACGCCGCCCCGCAGGCGGCGCTGATCGTCTACGACACCCGAAGCGACCTCAACCGCGCCCTGACCGAAGCCTACCGCCGCGTGCTGCCGGACGCCGACTTCGTCGATTTCGACAGCACCACGCCGGAGCAGGTGCTGGCCGCCTTCGCCCGCATGCGCGCCGGCGACCTGGTGGTGCTGATCCAGTCGACCAGCTTCCGGCTGGAAGCCTTCCGCATCCGCATCGAGTTGTTCAAGCGCGGCCTGAAGGTGATCGAGCATGTGCACCTGTCGCGCATGCCGGGCGAGCAGGGCTTGCACTACATCGCCTCGCTGGCCTACGACCCGGCCTACTACCGCGGCGTCGGCCACGCGCTCAAGGCGCGCATCGACCGCGCGCAGCACGGCGTGGTCGACAGCGGCAACGGCGAGCGGCTGGTGTTCGGCTCGCCGTTCGAATCGGCCAAGCTCAATATCGGCGACTACAGCGGCATGAACAACATCGGCGGCCAGTTCCCGCTGGGCGAAGTGTTCACCGAGGCGCGCGACCTGGAGGCGGTCAACGGCCGCGTGCGGATCTTCGTGTTCGGCGATACGTCGTTCATGGTCAACCAGCCGGCCACGCCGGTCACGCTGATCGTCGAAAAAGGCCGGGTGGTGGGCGCCGACAACGCCACGCCGGAGTTCGACAACATGCTGGCCATCATCCGCGCGCACGAGGGCGAGGTGTGGCTGCGCGAGCTGGGCTTCGGCATGAACCGCGCCTTCTCGCGCGACTGCATGGTCAACGACATCGGCACTTTTGAACGCATGTGCGGCATCCACCTGTCGCTGGGCGCCAAGCACGGCGTGTACGCCAAGCCGCAGTTCAAGCGCAAGGACGCGCGCTACCACGTCGACGTGTTCGCCGTGACCGAGGCGGTCTATCTCGACGATGAACTGGTCTACCGCGACGGCGCCTGGCAGGTAAGTCCTGCCTAAATTAGCACTTGCACGGCGTATCAAATTTGATACACTGATCGTATGCCAACGCCTACGCTCAGCGTCAATTTTTATGTGACCGATAACGGCGTCGAGCCCGTTCGTGACTGGCTAAAATCTCTGCCGGTTACAGACCGAAAGCGCATCGGCGAGGATATCAAGACGGTCCAGTATGGCTGGCCCTTAGGCATGCCATTGGTACGCAAAATGGACCAGAATCTGTGGGAAGTGAGAGTCTCTTTGCCAGGCCGCATCGCGCGAGTGCTATTCACACTGGAAGGCCACACGATGGTGCTACTGCACGGATTTATCAAGAAGTCGGCTCAAACGCCATTGGCAGACTTGCGTATCGCAAAGCAGCGCTTGAAATAATGGAGCTCTAGATGAAGAAAGAAAATATTGGCAGCAGCTTCGATGATTTTCTTATCGAAGAAGGCACCCTGGAGGATGCGACTGCCGTTGCGGTAAAGCGGGTTATCGCCTGGCAGATCTCCCAAGCAATGAAAAAACAGAAGATGAGTAAAACAAGCTTGGCTGAAAAAATGCACACGAGTAGAGCGTCGCTGAACCGTCTGCTGGACGAAAACGACGCGAGCCTTACACTCACGACCTTAGCCAGCGCAGCAGCGGCATTGGGAAAGAAAATCAAGATCGAGCTTGTACCGACGTAGACGCAAGAACGATAGCCCATAGCATGTCAGCAACCGAACTCAGCACGATTTACAGTGGATGCCTAGCTGTGGAGTCACTGTTTGATAGGGTCACGACCGGCATATTTAGCTGGGAGGCTATCGGAGATGGCTTCATTATGTCGGACGGTGTCGTGGTGCGAAATAGGATTTAAGACGAACCAAGGGCAATGATGGCACAAACTCCTGACTGGCGGCTGCAAGCATTCACTAACTTAGCTGAAGACTGGACATCTACTTGGGATGGGCAACAGGCGAAAACAGGCGCTCGCTTAACAGTCGTTACTGTCGCAAAGATCAAGGCTGGGAAGGAGCTAACCATACCGCTGCCAAACGCAACAGCATTGATGTTGAGCGCCTCTCAACGTGCCTTTCGTGAAGCTGGGCTTGTACGAGCAAGGGCCAGAATCGACACTGGCAATGGGACGCAAGTCCAATTTAAGCAGGATGCCCATGCATTCGAATACCTTGAGTGCGTAATGGAATCCGTGCTCACTGCACATGCCGGTTTAGAAGCGTTTGCAAACGATCATATCCCTGATGACTATGCGTACATTTGTCATCGAAAGAGCGATGTGATTCTAGAACAGTTGGATAAAGCTGCTATTCAACGGCACGTTTCGTTGTGCGAAAAGTTGTCGATCATACTTCCTGATGTATTGAAGGCCAAGTCACCAAAGGGAAGAAAGGCATGGGAAGATTATCGGCGCTTGAAAAAACTACGGGACCGTATCACTCACATGAAAAGTGAGGACCGGAAGTCTTCCCTTTCTGATGTCGATACCGTCTGGCACGCTCTAGTTGTTGCCGAGCCGCCATTCCTTCAAGCGCTGGCGATGATACGACATTTTGCTCCGCATCTTCATGAGCCTGCTGGTTGGATTGGTCGCTGCCCTATTTCCTGATACCGGAGAGATAGAACAGATGAATATCCTTGAACTTACCTACATTAAGCGCCGTGATCTGCGTGCAGACGAGCTTGAGTTGAAGTTCATCTGACTGACAATTCATCAAGAAACGCTTACATGACGTCTGAGTATTATTAAGTCAACCCAGCAAGCCGGCGACCGTCAACTCCCGGTCCCACGGCGGCACCGGCTGGTATTCGGCCACCAGGAAATCGATCAGCGCCCGCACCTTGGCCGACGGCTGCCGGCTGGCCGGATACAGCGCGCTCAGATGATTGAGCGGCAGCTCCCAGTCGGCCAGCACCGGCACCAGCGTCCCCTCCAGCAGCGCGCGCCACGCCAGGAAGGTGGTGTTGTAGACGATGCCCAGCCCGCGCTGCGCCGCCTGCTGCAACACCAACCCATTGTTCGCCGTGAACGCCGCCTGCACCCGCACCGACTGCCGCTCCTCGCCGCGCGCGAAATGCCATTGCGTGCCGTCGGTCAGGTGGCTGAAATGCAGGCAGCGGTGCTGATGCAGGTCCTGCGGCGCCTGCGGCACGCCGTAACGCGCCAGATACGCCGGCGACGCGCACAACACGCCGCGGCACGGCGCCAGCGGCCGCATGGCCAGCGCATGCACGTCCGGGATGCCGCCCACCCGTATCGTCAAATCAAAACCATGCTCGATCGGATCGAGCAGCGCGTCATCCACGTACAACGAGGGCGACAACCGCGGATGCGGCAGGCTGAAACGCGCCACCGCGTCGGCCAGCCACTCGCTGCCGAAACTGGACGGCGCCTGTATCCGCAAGGGTCCCGCCAGTTCCGCGCCGGCCTGGGTGGCCTGGCTCAGCGCCCGCGCCGCCTCCTGCGACTGCACCACCGTCGCCATGCACGGCGCCAGATAGGCCTGGCCGGCGTCGGTCAGGCTCACCTCGCGGGTCGAACGGTGCAGCAGGCGCGCCTGCAGCTTGGCCTCCAGTTGCAGGATATGCTTGCTGACCATGGCGCGCGTCAGCCCCAGGCGGCGGCCCGCCTCGCTGAAGCTGCGCTGCCGCGCCACCTCGATAAAAATCTCCATCGCACGTAATTGATCCATATCACATTGTCTTCATTCCGGAGACAATGTGTCAACCCTTTGCGGATTGTTTGGCAAGCGCGCGCAACCTACAATGGCACATCGAATCACGCCCCAGGGAGCCCGCCATGCTGACAGACGCACAAAAACAACAATATCAACGCGACGGCTACATCGTCCTGCCCAACTTCAAGACGCCGCAGGAGATCGCCACGCTGCGCGCGCGGGCGGCGCAGATTGTCAACGAATTCGACCCGAACGCCAAGACCGGCATCTTCAGCACCATCGAGCAGGAAAAGACCACCGACGACTACTTCCTCGGCTCCGACAACACGGTGCGCTGCTTTTTCGAGGAAGAGGCCTTTGGCCCGGACGGCCAACTGAAACAGGACAAGGCGTTGTCGATCAACAAGATCGGCCACGCCATGCACGACCGGGACCCGGTGTTCCGCGCCTTCTCCACCGACGTGCGGCTGGCCGCCGTGGCGCGCGACCTGGGTCTGGCCGACGCCCAGGTCTGGCAGTCGATGTACATCTTCAAGCAGCCCGGCATCGGCGGCGAGGTGCGCTGGCACCAGGACGCCACCTACTTCGACACCGATCCAATCAGCGTGACCACCTTCTGGTTCGCGCTGGAAGACGCCACCCTGCAAAACGGCTGCATGTGGGCCGAGCCGGGCGGCCATCGCGGCCCGATGCGCGAGCGCTTCCTGCGCAACGGCGACGAGGTGCGCATGGAAAAGCTGAGCGACCTGCCCTGGCCGGACGACAGCACCGCCGTGCCGCTCGAATGCAAGGCCGGCAGCCTGGTATGCTTCCACGGCCTGCTGCCGCACTACAGCGCGCCGAACCGCTCGACCGTCTCGCGCCACGCCTACACGCTGCACGTGACCGACGGCGCCACCGAATACTCGCCGCAGAACTGGATACAGCGCGACGCCGCCTTCCCGGTGCGGGGCTTCCTGTAATGCAGATCCAGATCTTCGCCGCCCACTGGGGCAACAACGAGCTGGCGCCGCAGGTGTTCATCGACCGCGTCAGGCAAGCGGGCTTCGACGGCATCGAAATGTCGCTGCCATTGGACGCCGCCGCCCGCGAGGACTGGACCGGCCGCATCGCCGCCGCCGGCCTGGGACTGATCGCAGCCCAATGGGAGACCGTGTTCCACCCGACCTTCGAACCGCACCGCGCGGCGCTGGCCGAGCTGCTGCACAACGCCTGCGCCGCCAAGCCGCTGCACGTCAACTCGCACACCGGCAAGGACTACTTCACGCCGGCGCAGAACCGCGAGCTGCTGGAACTGGCGGCCGCCATCTCGCGCCAGCACGGCGTGCCCATCGTGCACGAAATCCACCGCAGCCGCTTCAGCGGCCACCCGATGCTGCTGCTGCCCTACCTGGAGCAACTGCCGGAGCTGCAGCTGACGGCCGACCTGTCGCACTGGTGCTGCGCCTGCGAATCGCTGCTGGAAGACCAGCCGCACACGCTGGCCGCGACGCTGCCGCATGTGCGCCACATCCACGCGCGCGTCGGCCACCAGCAAGGGCCGCAGGTGGCCGACTTCCGCGCGCCGGAATCGCAGGCCGCCTTGGCGGCGCACCTGTCCTGGTGGGATGAAGTGATACGGCTGCGGCGCGCCGCCGGCGCGCCGCGCATGACGCTGACGCCGGAATTCGGCCCGGTGCCGTACACGCAAACGCTGCCCTACACGCAGAAGGAAATCTCCAACGCGTGGGAGCTCAACGTGGCGATGCTGGAACTGCTGCGCCGACGTTACAGCTGAAGCGCAGGCTCTTGCGGCGCGCCTTCCGGCGCCCGCATCGGCAGCACCAGCGTGACGGTGCTGCCCTTGCCGGGTTCCGATTCGACCCGTATCGTCCCGCGCAGCATGCCGGTGACAATGTTATAAACGATATTCATCCCCAGCCCCGATCCGCCCTGCCCAAGCTTGGTGGTGAAGAAGGGATCGAACACCTTGTGCAGCGTGCTGGCCGACATGCCGACGCCGTTGTCGGCGAAGGTCAGCTTCACGCTGTCGACCTCCTCGCGCCGCGCCTCGATGACGATGGCGCCGCTGGCGCGGCCATCGAAGCCGTGCAGCAGCGCGTTGCCGATCAAATTGCTCAGCACCTGGCTCAAGCTGCCCGGATAGGAATCGAACTCCAGCCCCGCCGGCACGTCGACGCGCACCTCGCAGCCATTGCGCCGCAACTGCGCCGCGTAGGTGGCCAGCGTGTCGTGCACCACCTCGTCGAGCCGGAAGCGGCGCCGCTGGCCGCTGGCCTGGTCCACCGCCACCTGCTTGAAGGAGGTGATCAGGTCGGCCGCCCGCGTCAGCGAGCTGCCCATGATGTCGCAAGCCTTGCGGGCGTCGGCCAGATGCGCCTCCAGCACCGAGCGTTTCAGGCCGCCGTCGGTGGCCAGGCGCCGCTCGAAATCGCGCACCATGTCGCTCAGGGCGCTGGCCGTCAACAGGCTGTTGCCGATCGGCGTATTCAACTCGTGCGCCACGCCGGCCACCAGCGCGCCCAGCGACGCCATCTTCTCCGACGTCAGCAGATTGGTCTGCGCCTGCTTCAGCGTTTCCGCCACCACCGACAGATCGCTGCGCGCCTGCTCCACATTGCTCTTCTGCCGTTCCAGTTCGGCCAGGCTGTATTCCAGTCCGTGCTTGGCGTCGATCATGCGCCGGGTCGACACCAGCAAGGCCGCGATCAGCGCGCTGATGATCAGGCCAACCACCCCGATCAGCAGCACCGGCAGCGGCGAACTGCTGTAGCGCGCACCGGCATAGCCTTCAATGCGCAACTGCCAGCGGCGCTGCCCCACCATCAGCGCCTTCCGCGACGCCAGCCCCTCGAGCGGAGCGCCGCGCGGCTGGCGCATCGCGGCCAGGGCGGCGCTGTCGTAGAGCAGCGCGTCGGCGCCGGAGGGCGGCGCGTCCTTGCTGTCGTAGTAGCCGTCATCGTCGATGCGCACCCGCAGATGTTCCAGCAGCGGCGCATCGATCACCTCGCGCATCAGCGTGTTGACGCGGAAAACGATGGCGACAAAGCCGAACAGCGCGGCCCGCCGCTGTTCCACCGTCCGCACCGGCAGGCCGGCGCGGAAGACCGGGGCCCGCGCCACGAAGCCCGGCTGGCCGCTGGCGTCCTGCACCAGCGTGATGCGCTCGGTGGCGACGATCTCGCCGGTGTCGCGCCCCAGCTCCAGCGCCTTCAGGTGCGGCGCCAGCGCGGCCAGGTCCAGGCCGAAGGCGTTCTCGTTGCCCTTCAGCGGTTCGGTGTATTCGATGATGTAGTGCGGGCCGCGGGCGCCGGCCGGATGCACCAGGAAACCGGGATAGCCGGCGGCCTCGATGGCGGTATCGCCCTTGACGGCGGCGCTGAACGCCGCCAGCTGCGCGTCCGGCACCACCCGCACGAACTGGATCGCCTGGAAACCGGGATAGCGCCGGTCCAACTTGAGCTCCGCCACGAAGCGGTGAAAGCTCCCGCGGTCGATGCGGTCCTCCAGCGCGTACATGCCCTTGATACCGAGCAGCACGTCGAAATAGGTTTGCAGCCGCACCTCGGCGTCGCGCGCCACCTTGTCGGCATCGCGCTGGAAGTTCGCCTGCACCTGCCGGCTCTGCGTCACGGCCACAAAATAGCAGGTCGCGGCGGTGAGGAATATGCCAAGAAAGAACGCCAGGTAGCCGCGCGATCGTTTCATTTGGCGGCGCCGCCTATCCGGCTATTTCCGGCGCCGCGCCGCCGGGCGCGTGATCGCTGTAACGCTCGGCGATGGCCATGAACTCCTCCTCGATGGTCAGCATGGCGTCGACCACGTCGGGATCGAAATGCTCGCCGCTGCCCTGCCGTATCATCTCCATCGCCGTCTCGTGGGTAAAGGCCGGCTTGTAGACCCGCTTGGAGATCAGCGCGTCGTAGACGTCGGCCACCGCCATCAGCCGCGCCGACATCGGGATCGTATCGCCCACCAGGCCTTGCGGATAGCCGGAACCGTCGTACTTCTCCTGGTGCGAATAGGCGATCTCGCGCGCGTAGCGCAGGAAGGTGTTGGTGTAGCCCAGGTGGTGCTCGACGTTGACGATGGCGTCGCGCCCGTACACGGTGTGCAGCTTCATGACGGCGAATTCCTCGTCCGTCAGGCGGTCCGGCTTGAGCAGGATGGCGTCCGGGATCGCCACCTTGCCGATGTCGTGCAGCGGCGCGGCCTTGAACAGCGACTTGATATTGGCCTCGCTCAGCTCCTCCTGGAAGCGCTTGTGCGATTGCAGCTGACGGCCCAGCGCGGCCACGTAGTGCTGCACGCGGCGCAGGTGGTTGGCGGTTTCGTATTCGCGCGTTTCGGCCAGCGAGGCCAGCGCCCAGATCATCGCGTCGAGCATCTGGCTCAGCTCCGCCGTGACTTCCTCGACCACGTGTTCCAGCAGGTTGCGCTGCTGCTTGAGCAGTTCGCGCGAGTGGCGCAGTTGCAGATGGGTGTCGACCCGCGCGCGCAGCAGCTCGCCGACGATGGGCTTGAGCACGACGTCGGCGCCGCCTTCGAGCAAGGCGCGGCCCTCGTCGGCCTGGCCTTGCAGGAAAATGACGGGAATCTCGGCCGTGTCCGGGCTGGACTTGAGCTGCTGGCACACGCTGTAGCCGTCCATCTCCGGCAGCGCCGTATCCAGCACCACCAGATGCGGACGCGGCACCTGCTGCATGATGGCCAGCGCGGCGCCGCCGTTGTTGGCCAGCTTGACCTCATACTGGTCTTGCAGCAGCCCATGCATCAAGATCAGGTTGTCCGGCGCCTCGTCGACGACCAGCACGATGGCCTTTTTGATGTTCATCCGCCACTACTCCCTGGGATTGGTCTCTATCGCTAGCATGATAGATGATAACCGCCGACTGAATTTGCCCGCAAAACATTTTTTCTCGGCTAGCTTGCAATTGTATAGTGCACTATCTATACTGTGCGCATGGATACCAAAACACCCCCCGCCCCGTCCGCCGCAGCCTCGGCCGTACCCCAGCTGGACGGCCAGCTCTGCTTTGCGCTGTATTCGACCTCGCTGGCGATGAGCAAGTTGTACCGCAAACTGTTGCGCGGCCTCGGGCTGACCTATTCGCAGTACCTGGTGATGATGGTGCTGTGGGAGAAAAACGAACTGACCGTGTCCGAGGTGGGCGAGCGCCTGTTCCTCGATTCGGCCACCCTGACGCCGCTGCTCAAGCGCATGGAGGCGGCCGAGCTGCTGACCCGCACCCGCGCCGCCAGCGACGAGCGCCAGGTCATCATCACGTTGACGCCGCACGGCGACGCGCTGCGCCACGAGGCGGCCAAGCTGCCGCCGTCCATCCTGCAAGCGACCAAGTGCACGCTCGATGAAGTGGTCGGCATGAAGCAGCAACTGAACGCGCTGCGTGCCAGCCTGATGTCCGCCAGCTGAGAGAGCCGATGACGACTTCCAATCCGATCTACACCCATCCCCTCCATGTGGCCGACGCGCTGCGCAAGGACGGCTACGCGGTCATGCCGCCGCAGGACGTGGCGGCGCTGGCCGGCGTGCCGCTGGCCGCGCTCAACGCGCTGATCCCCAGCTGGGACGCGCTGGAACTGGACAACTACCTGAAGGACGGCGGCCGCTATCGGCGCCGGCGCCATTCCTGCTTCGTCCAGAACGGCGCCGAGCTGACCCAGACCGCGCACCGCGCCCACTGGCAGCCGCTCGAATACAACGCCCTGCACGGCGGCATGAACCGCCTGTTCGAACCGATGCAGGCGGCCACCGTGGCGCAGCCCGCGTGGCAGGCGCTGGTGCGCGGCATCGGCCTGCTGTGCAGCGCAGTGCGCCGCAACAGCGACCCGTGGTACGTCGAGGCGCACCAGTTCCGCATCGACACCACCGACGGCATCGGCCGGCCGACGCCGGAAGGCGCGCACCGCGACGGCGTCGATTTCGTCGCCGTGCTGCTGATCGGCCGGGAGCAGATCAAGGGCGGAGAGACTCGCATCTTTGAAGCCGATGGGCCGAACGGCAAGCGCTTCACCATGACCGAGCCGTGGACCATGCTGCTGCTGGACGACGCCACCGTGATCCACGAATCAACCCCGATCCAGCCGCTGGCAGAGCACGGCCACCGCGATACGCTGGTGCTGACCTGGCGCGCCGGCGGTTTCCAAGGGCAGGAAAGTCCCCCCTGAAGGATTAAATCCGATATAGTCACAACAGCCGACATACGCATTCAGGAGGGGGGTCCGTGGACACCAGCTACGAAATTCAGCCCGACGAAATCGAAATCCTCATCGTGGAAGACAGCCCGACCCAGGCCGAGCGTCTGCGCCGGCTGATCCAGTCGATGCGTTATGGCGCCCGCGTGGCCGGCAACGGCCAGCTGGCGCTGGATGCGATCCGCGAGCGCAAGCCGCACCTGGTGCTGTCCGATATCGTGATGCCGGAGATGGACGGCTACACGCTGTGCCGCGCCATCAAGGCCGATCCCGAACTGCGTGAAATCCCGGTGATCCTGGTGACGTCGCTGATGGACCCGAAGGACATCATCCGCGGCATCGAATGCGGCGCCGACAATTTCATCCGCAAGCCCTACGCCGAAGACTACCTGCTCAACCGCATCGGCCACATGCTGATGAACCAGAAGCTGCGCAAGAACCAGAACATGGAGATCGGCATCGCCCTGTACCTGGGCGACCAGAAGCACTTCATCAACGCCGAGCGCCAGCAGATCCTCGACCTCTTGATCTCCACCTACGAACAGGCGGTGCAGGTCAACAGCGAGCTGCAGGCGCGCGAACGGCAGGTGATCGAACTGAATATGCGGCTGGCGCACCACGCCGGCGAGCTGGAAACCATCAACCGCGAGATCGCGCTGAAGAACCTGGAGCTGGCCGAGGCGAGCCGGATGAAATCGGCCTTCATCGCCAACATGTCGCACGAGCTGCGCACGCCGCTCAACGCCATCATCGGCTTCACCGGCGCGCTGCTGATGAAGCTACCCGGCCCGCTGACGCCGGAGCAGGACAAGCAGCTCAACACCATCCGCACCAGCGCGCGCCACCTGCTCTCGCTGATCAACGACATCCTGGACGTGGCCAAGATCGAAGCGGGCAAGGTCACGCTGGAGCTGGAGACCGTGCAGTGCCAGCACCTGGTCAACGACGTGGTCGACACGCTGCGCCCGCTGGCGCTGCAAAAGGGGCTGCAACTGGAAGTGGAGCTGGTCGAAGAAGACATCGTGCTGGAAACCGACCGCCGCGCGCTGACGCAGATCCTGCTCAACCTGGCCAACAACGCCATCAAGTTCACCGAGAGCGGCAAGGTGCGGGTAACGCTGGCCAAGCGCGCGGGCGAAGGCCGCAGCATCATCGAGTTCGCCGTGGCCGACAGCGGCGCCGGCATCCGCGAGGAGGACCAGGCCAAGTTGTTCCAGGCCTTCTCGCAGCTCGACTCGACCTCGACCCGGCATGCGGAAGGCGCGGGCCTGGGCCTGTACCTGTGCCAGAACCTGGCCAACCTGATCGGCGGCTCGCTGTTCTTCAAGAGCGATTTCGGCCAGGGCAGCACGTTCACGCTGGCGCTGCCGCATAAAGTTTGACTTTTTCATACTGTAGAAGCTTCGACACCGTAGTTCTACGGTATTGCACCGCAGCATGAACAGGCATATAGTTGGAACTGTCTCCTCCAACCGTTCGCTGAACATTGGAATTGAGCCCGCACCGTCAAGGTAGCGGGCGTTTTTTTTTGCCGCTTCAACTGCGCAGCAGATCGAGCTTGCCGCCGCGCGGCAACGATGGGAACACCTGCACCAGCTGCTTGTCGCTCAAGCGCAGATGACGCTCGGCGATCGCCGCCAGCACGCTGCGGAAGTCGGTCGTCACCGGCAGGTCGCGGCCCTCGTTCAACTCCGCGTCGCCGACGCCGCGCCAGTCGCCCAGCACCTTGCCGCCGTTGACGCCGCCGCCCAATACCCACATCACGTTGCCATGCCCATGATCGGTGCCGCCGTTGCCGTTCTCGCGCGCGGTGCGGCCGAACTCCGACATCACCACGATGGTGGTCTGTTCGAACAGCGGTCCCAGTCGCTGCGCCAACACCGCCAGACCCTGCCCCAGCGGCTGCAAGCGGTTGGCCAGCTGGCCGCGCGCCGCGCCCTGGCTGGCGTGCGTGTCCCAGCCGCCCAGCGCGACGAAGGCCAGCTGGATATTCGGATCGTTACGCATCAGCGCCGCCAGCCGCGCCGCATCATCAGGGAAGCCGTTCGGCAAAGGCGCGCCGCCGTTGGCCGCCTGCATCTCGGCCGACATCATGCCGCCGCCCATGCCGCCGCCGACCATCTTGCCGGCCGCCGCGTCCATCACTTCCTTGTGCGCGTCCTGGCCCTGCTGGTAGGCGGCGCCGAAGCGCGCGTTGTCCGCGTACAGCTGGTCGAAGGCCTTGCTCACCGCCGGCCGGTCCAGCACATTGGCCTTGGTGCCGGCCGCGCCGTTGGCCAGGTTGACCGCCGCCGCGCGACCCGACAAAATGCGCGGCATGGTCGGGCCTATGCTCACAGCGCGGGTCGGCGTGGTGATGCCGGGCAGCGTCGCCACCAGGCGGTTCATCCAGCCATCCGCCGTGCTCTTGACGCCGGGCGTGGCCGATTCCATGTAGTCCTGCGCATCGAAGTGGGAACGGGTGGCGTCCGGCGAACCGCTGGCGTGGACAAAGGCCAGCTTCTTCTGCTCCCACAACGGCAGCAGCGGCGCCAGCGCTGGGTGCAGGCCGAAATAACCGTCCAGATTCAGCGCGCCGTTGTCGTCGCCCGGCTTGGCCAGCGCGATGCTCGGACGCAGGCGCGCATAGTTGGCGTCGGCCACCGGCGCCACCACGTTCAAGCCGTCCACCGCGCCGCGCAGCATGATGACGATCAGCTTGCGGCCGGTGGCGTCGGCGCCCGGCGCGGCGGCCGTCGCGGCCCAGGCGTGGCGGCCCAGCGGTATCACCAGCCCGGCGCCGGCGGCCAGCGTGTTGAGGAAGTCTCTGCGTTGCATGATGGTCTCCTGGCGAATTAGCGCTGCATGAAATCGGGACTGCCCAGCAGCATGGCCGCACGCAGCGGCGGCGGACTGCCGGCGATCGCGCCCTGCGTCTTGGCCGAGATCGCCCCGGCCAGCGTCGCCTGCAAGGCCTGCACGTCCAGCGCCGGCGCCAGCTGGGTTGCGAAGGCGATGCGGCGGCTCAGCGCATCGGGATTGAGCCAGGCATCCTGCGTGTTCTTGTAGCCGTCCGGCGTCTGGCAACCGTACAGCGGCATGCCGAGGCGGGTCAGCACGCCCAGGGTCTGCTTGATGTCCGACGGCGCCGTGTCGCTGGCGCGCACCGCCGAGATCACGTATTGATACGGCGTCTTGAACTTCGCGCCCACCGCTTCCGGCGCCATGAACTCGGCGCTGCCGAACAGGGTGCGCAGCACGCTGCGGATGTCGCCCTTGCTGTCGATGTAGCTCTTGGCCATGCGCTCCACCAGCGCCGGCGGCGGCTGGTCCTGCACGAAGTACTGCGCCAGCTGGAAGCTCAGGTGATGCGCGGTGGCCGGCAGCATCGCCAGCACGTCCAGCGCGTACTCGCCCTCCTCCTGCCCGCCGGCCTTGACGCGGCGGCCCAGCCAGAGCTTGTCGTCGCGGTCGTGGCGCGCGGCGTCGAAGCTGAAGCTGCGGTTGCGCGCGACCAGCTCGCGATTGTCGTAGGTCCAGCCGGTCAGCATGCGCGCCAGTTCGGTCACGTCCTTCTGCGTGTAGCCGCTGTCGACGCCCATGGTGTGCAGCTCCATCAGCTCGCGCGCATAGTTTTCATTCAGGCCGCTGCTCTTGGCCTTCTGGCCGCCCTGCTTTTTCCCGCGAGGGATGTAGCCGTTGGCGGTCGAGACCCAGTTATCCAGGTAGTACAACATGGCCGGGTGGTGCGCGGTGGCGCCGAGCAGGTCGCGGAAGTTCCCGAGCGCGTAAGGGCGGATCGCGTCGCGCTCGTAGCTGGCGATCAGCGCGCGGTCGACGCCCTTGCCGGCGAAGACGTTGAAGTGGTTGAACCAGAAATCGACCATCACCTCTTCCAGCTGGTTCGGGCTGTCGACCGCGCGGGCGATGCGCGCCTCCGCCGTCTGCTGCGCGATGGCCGTGACCACCTCGCGGCGCCTGGCCTTGTCGCCGTCCGACTCGTCCTTCGCCATCGCGCGCACTTCCAGGAAGCGGCGCATCACCACGCCGGCCGGTTGCTGCACCGCGTCCAGGCCGGCCAGGCGCGCGCTCAATACCGGCGGCAGCGGCGCGCCGGCGCTCAGCTGCGTATCGATGTAGCGCTGCACGCCCATCTGTCTCACCCGCTCGATGTCGCCCGGTTTGGGGCCGTAGCCGATGCGGTTCAGCACATGGGCTGCGGCCTGCTCCGGCGTCAGCGACTCGGCCGCCATGACGGAAGCGGCGGCGGAGGCCACGGCGGCCACGGCGATCCAACGGTAGAAGTTCATGGCGGTGCTCCTGTCGAAAAATATATTGACGTTATAACGCAATATTGCCGCGCCTTAAACGACTGCCATGTATCGGTTGTAAGCGGAGGTTAGCATTCGTTCACAAATAAATTAAACAACTGATTTAGTTATATCAATCGTTTAAATTATGTGATGTAATGCCGCCATGAACGCCAAACCCACTTCCATCGATACCAACCAGCCAGCCGACGACGGCCGCAAGCCACGTTCGGACGGCGAGCAATCGCGCGAGCGGCTGCTGCACGCGGCCATGCGCCTGTTCGCCGCGCAGGGCTTTTCCAAAACCTCGACCCGCGAGATCGCCCAGGCGGCCAGCGCCAACGTCGCCGCGATCAGCTACTACTTCGGCGACAAGGCGGGGCTGTACCAGGCCTGCTTCAGCTTCATGTGCCAACCGGAACCGGACAATATCGCGCTGTTCGCCCAGCCGCACTTCACGCTGCGGCAAACGCTGGAAGGCTACTACCGGCAGATGCTGGCGCCGCTGCTGGCGGGCGAGGATGCGCAACTGTTCCTGCGTCTGTTTTACCGCGAGATGCTGGAACCGACCGGGCTGTGGCAACAGGAAATCGACAACAACATCAAGCCGGAGCATCTGGCGCTGGTCGGCGCGTTAAGCCGTCACCTGGGCCTGGAGCAGCCCACCGACGACGTGCACCGCCTGGCCTATGCCCTGGCCGGCATGGCCGTGCAGATCATGGTCGGACGCGACATCATCGCCGCGATCACCCCGCATCTGCTGGCCACGCCGGAAGCGATAGACACCTGGGGGCAGTACCTGGTCGGCTTTGCCGAAGCCATGGTGCTCGCCGAGAAATCCAAACTTAAAAAGGGAAAAGCATGACGATATTCTTACGGGCGATGGCACTGGCCGTCGTCGCGTCGCTCAGCGCCTGCGCCACGCAGGCGCCCGCGCCGCACGTGGCCGCGCAGGCGCCGCAACAATGGCAGGCGCCCTTGCCGACGCAACTACCGCACAACGGCAGCCAGGCCGACCTGGCCAGCTGGTGGAGCCGCCAGGCCGACGCCCTGCTGGTCCAGCTGATCGAATCTGCGCAAGCGGTCAGCCCGACCATCGCCACGGCCGGCTCGCGCATCGCGCAATCGCGCGCCGAGCGCGTGGCGGCGGGCGCCGCGCTGGCGCCGTCGCTGGACGCATCGGTCAGCGCCAGCCGCTCCAACCAGCAATCGTCGCTGCCGACGGGGACCACCTCGCAGGCGGCCTTGCAGGCCTCGTGGGAGATCGATCTGTTCGGCGGCAACCGCGCCGCGCGCGACGCGGCGCAAGCGCGCCTGGACAGCGCCCACGCCGGCTGGCATGACGCCCGCGTCTCGGTGGCGGCCGAAGTGGCCAACCAATACTACGGCCTGCGCGCCTGCGAGCAGCTGCTGGCCGTGGCCAGGCAGGATGCGGCATCGCGCAGCGACACCGCGCGCCTGACGGAGCTCAGCGCCAAGGCGGGCTTCCAGTCGCCGGCCGGCCTGGCGCTGGCGCGCGCCAGCGCGGCCGACGGCAACAACCGCTACCTCACCCAGCGCGCCGCCTGCGACGTCAACCTCAAGGCGCTGGTGGCGCTGACCGCCATCGCCGAACCTGAGCTGCGCGGCAAGCTGGCCGCCGCGCCTTTCCCCGCACCCTCGGCAGCCGCAGGCGCCGCCGCCAGCGCGCCATCGATCGCCATCGCCGCACTGCCGGCGCGCACGCTGAGCCAGCGGCCCGACGTCTTCACCGCCGAACGCGAAGTGACCGCCGCCAGCGCCGATGTCGGCTCCGCGCGGGCGCAGCGTTATCCGCGCCTGGCCTTGTCCGGCTCCATCGGCTACGGCAACTTCCGCGCCGGTGGCGTCAACACCGGCACCGACACCTGGACCATCGGCCCGGTCTCGGTGTCGCTGCCGATCTTCGACGCCGGCAAGCGTCGCGCCAACGTCGACGCGGCCAGCGCCCGCTACGACGCCGCCGTCTCCAGCTACCGCGCCACCGTGCGCCAGGCCGTGAGCGAAGTGGAACAGGCGCTGGTCAACCTGGACGCCACCGGCGAACGCGCCGCCGACGCGCAGGCCGCGCTGCAAGGCTACCGCGTCAACTTCACCGCCGTGGAAGACCGCTACAAGAACGGGCTGGCCAGCCTGTTCGAACTGGAAGACGCGCGCCGCACCCGCCTGGCCGCCGAACAAACCGTCATCAACCTGCAGCGCGAGCGCAGCGCCGCCTGGGTAGCGCTGTACCGCGCCGCCGGCGGCGGCTGGACCGCCCCGACCGACGGTGCCCCCGCCGTCGCCAGCGCCAGCGCCAACTAACAACAGGACCGATCATGAAAAACCTGAAAACCAATCTGAAGCCTGTCGCCTACGCACTGCTGGCCGTATTCGTCATCGGCGGCGCCGGCATGGCGTTCTACCCGTCCGCCACCCAGGCCGCCGACGACAAGAAAGCGGAAACCGCCAAGCCGGCGCTGACCGTCACCACCACCAAACCGTCGGCCGCGCGCCTGCCGATCAAGCTGGCCGCCAACGGCAACGTCGCCGCCTGGCAGGAAGCGAGCGTCAGCAGCGAATCGAACGGCTTGCGCCTGACCGAAGTGCGCGTCAACGTCGGCGACGTGGTCAAGGCCGGCGACGTGCTGGCCGTGTTCTCGGCCGATACCGTCAACGCCGACGTGGCGCAGGCCAAGGCCGCCGTGCAGGAAGCCGAAGCCAACGCCGCCGACGCCGTCGCCAACGCGGCCCGCGCGCGCACGCTGCAAAACACCGGCGCCCTGAGCGCGCAGCAGATCAGCCAGTACACCACGGCCGAACAAACCGCCAACGCCCGCATCGCCTCGGCCAAGGCGGCGCTGGCCAGCCAGCAGCTGCGCCTCAAATACACCAGGGTGGTGGCGCCGGACAGCGGAGTGATCTCCGCACGCACTGCCACCGTGGGCGCGGTCTCCGGCCCCGGCACGGAACTGTTCCGCATGATCCGCCAGGGCCGCCTGGAATGGCGCGCCGAAGTGGTGGCATCCGACCTGCGCAACCTGAAGACCGGCACCGGCGCCGTCGTCCGCGCCGCCAACGGCAGCGAAGTGACCGGCAAGGTGCGCATGATCGCGCCGACCGTCGATGCGCAGACTCGCTCCGCGCTGGTCTACGTCGACCTGCCGTCCAGCGCCGCCTCCAAGGACGCGCCGTTCAAGGCCGGCATGTTCGCCAACGGCCAGTTCGAACTGGGCACCTCGGACGCGATAACGGTGCCGCAGCAAGCGATCGTCGTGCGCGACGGTTTCAGCTTCGTGTTCCGCCTCAACGCCGACCAGCATGTCAGCCAGATCAAGGTGCAGCCGGGCCGCCGCCTGGGCGACCGCATCGAAGTGCTGGGCGGCCTGACCGCCGACACGCAGGTGGTGGTGCGCGGCGCCGGCTTCCTGAACGACGGCGACCTGGTACACAACGTCGCCGAGACCGCGCCGGCCGCCAAGCTGGCCGCGAAGTAAGGACACGCCATGAATTTTTCCTCCCTATCGATCAAGAACCCGATCCCCGCGATCATGCTGTTCGCATTGCTGACGCTGGCCGGCATGATGGCCTTCAAGGCCAATCCGGTACAGGATTTCCCGGACATCGAACTGCCCATCGTGACCGTCACCGCCACCTTGGACGGCAGCGCGCCGGCCCAGCTGGAAACCGAAGTGGCGCGCAAGATCGAGGACTCGGTCGCCACGCTGCAGGGCATCAAGAACATCTACACCACGGTGCTGGACGGCGTCTCCACCACCACCGTCGAATTCATTCTTGAAAAGCCGATCGCCGACGCCGTCAACGAGGTGCGCGACGCGGTGGCCCGCGTCAAGGCCGACATGCCGGCCGAGCTGCGCGATCCGACCGTGACCAAGGCCTCCACCGCCGGCCGCGTGATCATGACCTTCACCGCCGCCGCAGCCAAAACGTCCGGCGAGAAGATGGACAAGCAGGAACTGAGCTGGTTCGTCGACAACACCGTCTCCAAGCGTCTGCTGGCGGTGCCCGGCGTGGGCGCGGTCAAGCGCGTGGGCGGCGTCAAGCGCGAGATCCGCGTGGAACTGGACGATGCCCGCATGGCCGCCCTGCGCGTCTCCGCGCTGGACGTCTCGCGCCAACTGCGCCTGGTGCAGAAGGAAGCGCCGGGCGGACGCGGTGATGTCAGCGGCGCCGAGCAATCGGTGCGCACCATCGCCACCGTGCAAAGCGCGGCCGCGCTGGCCGCCATCGAACTGCCGCTGACCGACGGCCGCCGCGTGCGCCTCGACCAGGTGGCCACCGTGACCGACACCGTCTCCGAACCGCGCGCCATCGCCCTGCAGGACGGCGTGCCGGTGATCGGCTTTGAAATCTTCCGCACCAAGGGCGCCAGCGAACTGGCCGTCGCCAAGGGAGCGCGCGCCGCCGTCGCGGAACTGGCCAAGAACAATCCGCGCGTCGAACTGAAAGCGGTGATCGACAACGCCTTCCCGGTCGAAGAAAACTTCACCGGCTCGATGGAGCTGCTGTACGAAGGCGCCATCCTGGCCGTGCTGGTGGTGTGGTGGTTCCTGCGCGACTGGCGCGCCACCTTGGTGGCCGCCGCCGCGCTGCCGCTGTCGGTGATGCCGGCCTTCCTCGGCCTGTACCTGTTCGGCTACACGCTCAACACCGTCACGCTGCTGTCGATGGCGCTGGTGGTGGGCGTGCTGGTGGACGACGCCATCGTGGAAATCGAAAACATCGCGCGCCACCTGCGCATGGGTAAAACCCCGATGGAAGCGGCGATGGAAGCGGCCGACGAAATCGGCATGGCGGTGATCGCCACCACCTTCGCGCTGGTCGCCGTGTTCCTGCCGACCGCCTTCATGGGCGGCGTGCCCGGCCTGTTCTTCAAGCAGTTCGGCTGGACCGCCGTGGTGGCGGTGCTGGCGTCGCTGGTGGTGGCCCGTCTGCTGACGCCGATGATGGCAGCCTACATCCTCAAGCCGGTCGCGCACGCGGAAGAAAAAGATGGCTGGATCATGACGCGCTATATCCGCGTGATGCGCTGGTGCCTGACGCACCGCCTGGTGACGGGGCTCGCCTCGGCCGCCTTCTTCGCCGGCTCGATCATGCTGGTGGGCCTGCTGCCGACCGGCTTCGTGCCGGCCGCCGACCGCGCGCAAACCCAGATCAACCTGGAACTGCCGCCCGGCTCCACGCTGGCCGAAACCGGCGTGGTCGCCGAACGCGCCCGCAAGGCCGCGATGGAGGTCAAAGGCATCAAGGCGGTCTTCAGCTCCATCGGCGGCGGCTCCAGCGGCGACGCCTTCGCGCCCGGCACCGCGGCCGAAGCGCGCAACGCCGTGCTGACGCTGACCACCGCGCACCGCAACGACCGCAAGGAATCGATGGCCGACCTGGAAGGCGAGATCCGCCAGAAGCTCAACGCCATTCCCGGCGCCCGCTTCAAAGTCGGCCCGCCGGACAACGGCGTCAAGATGCAGCTGGTGCTGCGCAGCGAAGACCCGGTGGCGCTGAAAGAGACGGCGCAAAAAGTGGAGCGCGAAATGCGCACGCTCAAAGGCGTCGGCAACGTGCGCTCCAGCGCCTCGCTGGTGCGTCCGGAGATCATCGTCACGCCGGACTTCGCCAAGGCCGCCGACCTGGGCGTGACCGCCGCGTCCATCGGCCAGACCGTGCGCGTGGCCACCGCCGGCGACTACGACACCGACCTGACCAAGATGAACCTGCCGGAACGCCAGGTGCCGATCCGCGTCAAGCTGCCGGACGCCGTGCGCGCCGACCTGGAAGCCATCGGCCGCCTGACGGTGCCGGGCAAAAACGGCCCGGTCTTGCTGGCCACCGTCGCCACCATCACGATGGAAAGCGGCCCGGCGCAGATCAATCGCCTCAACCGCAGCCGCAACGTCACGCTGGAAGTGGAGCTGGGCAAGCGCTCGCTGGGCGAAGTGAACACCGAAGCGCGCGCGCTGCCGACCATGATGAACCTGCCGCCGTCGGTGAAGATCGCGGAACTGGGCGACACCCAGGAGATGGCCTCGCTGTTCGCCAGCTTCGGCATCGCCATGCTGATCGGCGTGTTGTGCATCTACTGCGTGCTGGTGCTGCTGTTCAAGGACTTCATGCAGCCGATGACGATCCTGGCGGCGCTGCCGCTGTCGATCGGCGGCGCCTTCGTGGCGCTGCTGGTCACCGGCCGCGCGCTGTCGATGCCGTCGATGATAGGCCTGATCATGCTGATGGGGATCGTTACGAAGAACTCAATCTTGTTGGTTGATTATGCTATTCTGGCGCGTCAGGAAGGCATGAGCCGTTTCGATGCGCTGGTCGACGCTTGCCACAAGCGTAGCCGCCCGATTCTGATGACCACCATCGCGATGGGCGCCGGCATGATGCCGCTGGCGCTGGGCTGGGGTGCCGATCCGAGCTTCCGTTCGCCGATGGCGATCACGGTGATCGGTGGCCTGATCACGTCGACGTTACTGAGCCTGCTGGTGGTGCCGGCCGTGTTCACCTACATCGACGACCTGGAACACCTGCTGCAACGCCTGATGGGCAAAGTACGCCGCACGCCGGCGCCTGCCCCCGAAGAAACCGCGCCGCCACTGCGCAAGATCGCCGGCGGCGGCCACTAGCAAGAGGAGATCATCATGGAATACGAAATCAAGGAATTACCGGCGGTGCGCGTCGCCTACCTGCGCTACAAGGGCCCGTTCGGCGCGCCGATCGGCGAGTTCTGGAAGGAAGTGTTCACGCCGTGGCAGAAGGCCTTCGGGCTGGTGAACAAAGTCACCTACGGCGTGGCGCAGGACGATCCCAGCACCACGCCGCCGGAGCAGTGCCGCTACGACGCCTGCGTCGAAGTGTCGGCCGACTATCCGGTCAAGGAGCCGGCCAAGGAGGCGACCATCCCAGCAGGCCGTTATGCCGTCGCCAAGTTCAAGGGCAGCGGCGACCAGGTGCCTGCGGCCTGGGGCGAGTTCTTCGGCCAGCTGCAGGCCGAGGGCAAGGTCGATGCCGGCCCGTGCTTCGAGCGCTATCCGGCCGACTATGCGATGGACCCGGCCACCGGCGTGTTCGAAGCGGAGCTGTGCATCCAGGTCAAGTAAACGCTTGAGGGTATGTACATGGGGTGCGCCACCCCGCTCCTTGTGGCAAAACCCCGATTTTCTCTTCGATTTTCCCCGATTTTTCCAAGCATTGAACTATTTCCGAATTTGCCGGTCTAAATCTGGGAAAGCCGAAGAAAATAGAGGAGAAAATCGAATGAATACCACAATCACCGTGCAGGTGCTAGGGTGCCATCCAGCCGCCGCCCATGGCGCGGTACAAGTCCACCGACGCCACCAGCATGCGCGTCTTTAGCTGCAGGCGGCCGACGTCGGCGTTGTACAGCGTGCGCTGGGCGTCCAGCTCCTCCAGATACGAGGCGTAGCCGTTGCGATAGCGGTTGTGCGCAATGCGCAGCGTTTCTGCCGCCGTGGCGCGCCGCGCGTCGTTCTGCACCGCCTGTTCCTTCAGGCGCGCCAGCGCACCGAGGCTGTTGTCGGTTTCGGCAAAGGCGGTGCGCACCGCATTTTCATACGCATAGACCGATTGATCGCGCTGCGCCGCCACGGCGTCGGTCTGGTGCTGCACGCGGTCGCCCTCGAACACCGGCGCGGCGACAGCGCCCGTCAGTCGCCACAGCGCGGTTGGCGCGTTGATGAAATCGTGCCACTTCAAATTCTGCACCCCGCCCACCATCGTCAGCTTGAACGACGGCAGCAGCTGGTCGCGCGTGGCGGCCAGGTTGGCGTTGACCGCCACCAGATTGAATTCGGCGCGGGCGATGTCCGGCCGCCGCCGCAGCAGTTCGGACGGCAGCCCCGCCGGCACCGCCGGCGCCGACAGCTGCACCAGCTCCAGCCCGCGCGCGACCGGGCCGGGATTGCCGCCGGTCAGAATGGACAGCGCGTTTTCCTGTTCGAAGATGGAGCGCTTGAGCTGCGGAACCTGCTCGGCGGTGGTCTGGTATTCGGCCTGCGCCTGCAGCCACTCCAGCCGCGAGCTGTAGCCGACGTCGAACTGGCGCTTGGCCAGGTCGCGCGATTCCTCGCGCAGCTTCAGCGTGGCTTCGGTCAGCGCCAGTTGCGCGTCCAGTCCGCGCAAGTTCAAGTAGCCCGACGCCACGGTGGCGGCGATCGACAGCGCTGCGGCATCGGCGTTGGCCTGCTCCGCCTGATAGGTGGCGGAGGCGGCGTCGGTCAGCGCGGCCAGGCGGCCCCACACGTCGACTTCATAACTGGCCTGGAACTCGGCCTGGTAAACGTTGGTGACATACGGCACGCCGTTGTAGGCCAACTGGCGCGTGCGGGTCGGCGCGCTGTCGACAAAGACGTTGGCCTTCTGCCCGGCGGCGGCCACGCCCACCAGCGCGCGGTACTGCGCCACGCGGGCGCGCGCGATGCGCAGGTCGCCGTTGTGTTCCAGCGCAGCGGCCACCAGCGCGCTCAGGGCCGGATCGCCGAAGGCTTGCCACCATTGCGCTTCGACCGCCGCGCCCTGCGCAGTCCCGGCGGCGGTGCGCCAGGCGGCCGGCGTCTGCAAGGAAGACGCGGGCGCCGGCGGCGCCTTGGCCGCGCAGCCGGCCAGCGCCAGCAAGCACGCCGACGTCAGCACGCGCACTTTCATGGCTTGACTCCGGCGGTCTTGGCCGGCGCCGCGTTCGAATCGTTGAGCTCCGCCGAGGTGTCGATGCTGACCACCACCGACATCCCCGGCGCCAGCCGGCGCGCCTTGGCCTGGCCCGGATCGATGCGGATGCGCACCGGTATGCGCTGCGCGATCTTGACGTAATTGCCGGTCGCGTTATCGGCCGGCAGCACGCTGAACTCCGACCCGGTGGCCGGCGAAATCCGCTCCACCTGGCCCGTCAACAGCGCGCCGTCCAGCGCATCGACCTTGAAGGTGGCGCTCTGGCCGACCTGCACGCCGTTCATCTGCGTCTCCTTCAGGTTGGCGATCACCCACAGCTGGCGCGGCACCAATCCCATCAACTGCGCGCCGGTGTTGACGTAGGCGCCCTTGCGCACCGTGACTTGGCCCAGCTGGCCGTCTTCCGGCGCAGTGATGCGGGTGTTGTCCAGGTCCACCTTGGCCGCCTTCAGCGCCGCCGACGCATTCGCCACCGCCGCCTCCAGCGACAGCTTGTTCACCACCACCGTCTGCACCTGCTGTTTCGCGATCTCCAGGCTGGCGCGCGCCTGCGCCACCGCCGCCGTGGTCTGCACCTTGGCGGCCTTGGAGGAATCCTGCTCGCGCAAGGACAGCGAGCCGTCGGCCGCCAGCGAATTCACCCGGCTCAGATCCGCCACCGCCTTGGCGGCCTGCGCCTCCGCGTTGGCGACCGTGGCAAGGTTCAGCGCCACGCCGGCTTCCGCCGTGCGGCGCGCCTGCTCCCAGTTGGCCAGCGCCGCCTTCTGCGCCGCCAGCTGCGCCTGCGCCTGCTCGTAGCGCTGCTGGTAGATGCGGTCGTCGATCAGCACCAGCAAGTCGCCCTGCTTCACCTGCTGGAAATCCTGCACCCGCACGTCGACCACGTAACCGGGCAGCTGGGTGCCGATCAGCGTGACCTGGCCGCGCACCAGCGCGTTCTCGGTGGCGACGATGGCGGTGCTGAACGGCGGCAGCCGCCACGCGTACAGCACGATCAGCACGCCGACCAGCGCCACGAACGAAAACGCGATCGCCGAAATGATCTGCGCGCGCCGGTCCGGCACCGGCGCGGTGGGCGCGGCGGCGGCAACGGCGGCCGCTGCAGCTGCCGCCGCCACCGCCGCGACGCGGGTCTCGGAGGAAGAGGAATTGTCGGGAGTAGTGTTAGCCATAGAGGTCAGCGCGATCCGGAATTATTGAGAGAGACATTGGCCAGGCCGGTCTGCGCGTTGTGCGCCGGGCTGCCCGGGCAAACCACGCACACCGACCACAGATGGCGGCCCAACATCCAGGCCAGTGTCAGCAGCGCCACCAGGGTGATCATCAGGAAGACATCGTTGTAGGCGAGGATGTTGGCCTCGCGCGTGGCCGCCGCGCCCAGCGCCGCCACGCCGGTGGCGCTGCGGGCGGCGGGATCGGCCAGCGCCGCGCCCACGCTGGCGCCGCCGCTCTGGATGCGCGCCGCCACCAGCGGATCGAGCAGGGTCAGATGCTCGACCAGTATGCTGGAGTGGAATTTCTCGCGCACCACCTGGAACGTGCCCACCACCGCAGAACCCAGCAGGCTGCCCAAGGTCTGCGTGATGCTGAACATGACCGAGAAGCTGACCAGGTTATTCGGCGCCGCGATCACGGCGCCGAAGCCCGAGACGAACGTCGGCCCGATGAAGAAGGCGCCGCCGAAGGCCAGCAGGAACTGGCTGACATACAGGTCGGCGGGCCGGGTCAGGTTGGTGGCGTCGGAATCCATGTAGGCGCCGGCCGCCATCACCGCCAGCGAGAACATCAGCTGCAGCGGGATGCGCGCCGGCGTGATGGTCAGCGCGCTGGCCACCAGCCCGGCCACGGTGCCGACCATGACGACGATCCACAGCATCTGCATCTGGTCGTTGTTCAGGCCCAGCGCCTGCAGGAAGCCCACGGTGCCGCTGGCCTCCGACTGCACCACGCGGATCAACAGCACCGACAAGGCCAGCCGCGCGATATTGCCGGTGCTGAGCCAGCGCGTGTTGATCAGCGGGCGCGCGCGGTTATGCTCGACCAGCAGCGCGGCGGCGATCAGCACGATGGCGCCGGCCAGGCATAGGCCCAGCCAGCGCGATTCGAACCACCACACCGTGCGGCCCAGCGCCAGCACCGCCGACAGCAAGGCCACGCCGGGCGCGAACAGGCCGAAGGTGAGGAAGTCCATTTTCTCGAAAGCCTTGACGCGGTCGCCCGGCGGCAGCTTGAGCGCCAGCACGCAGCCCAGCGACAGCAGGGCCAGTCCCAGCTCGAAGAAGTACAGGCCGCGCCATTCGCCGAACTCCATCAGCTCCGACGAAAACAACCGCGCCATCGGCAGCGCCAGTTGCGAGAAGCCGATGCCGAACACCACCGCCTTGAGCCGGTGCTGCGCCGGGAAGGCCTGCAAGGTGTAATACAGGCCGAGGGTGGTCAGCGCCGCGCCGCTCATGCCGTGCGCCGCCCGCACCGCGATGGCCGAGGCCAGGCCGTGCACGAACAGGTGGGCCACGGTGGCCAGCGCGTACAGCACCAGGAATAATTCGGTAAACAGACGCAGGCCGTACTGCTGGCGGAATTTGACCAGCAGCAGGTTCATCGACACGTTGGCCATCACGTAGGCGGCCGGCAGCCACTGGATCTCGGCCGAGTACACGCCCAGCGAACCTTGCAGGTAAGGCAGGTTGACCGACACCAGCGCATTGCCCAGGCCACCGGTGACGGCGACGATGAAGCCGATCACCAGGAAGGCCAGCCGGCGCTCGGCCGTGTGCAGCGGCGTCGACGGCGATCCCGGCAAGGTGGGACGCTCATGCGGAAGCCATACTTGTGGAGCGTACACGTCCATGCTCAGCTGATCCTGATTCTATTTTTGCGGGGCGTAAACTGCGTAATGACGAGCATATCACTATGCACGCCATTGTTGCGAATTTTACAGCTTGGCCAAAAGGGATAGGCTGGATGGGGAAGAGCCGGCCGGCGCCGGCCCCGTGTTACTTGGCGCCGCGCGAGCTCAGCAGCTTGGACAGGCCATAGCCGGCGGCGGCGGCCAGCAGGACCGACATGGCGGGATGGGCGCGCACCCGGCCACGGCCGGATTCGGCCAAGGCCTTGTAGCTCTCGCCGACTTGCTTGCCGCGCGCGACCAGGCGGCCGGAGGTGCTTTCCACCGTGTCTGCCACTTTGTTGACGCCATCGGCCACCTTGTCGACGCCGTTGTGGGCGCTGTTGGCCAGGCGGTCGGTGGTGGGCGGGACCTTGTCGGCGACCTTGTCGATGGCCGCGTGCGCATCGGCGCGCAGGTTGTTGCCGATCTGGGTGACGCCGTCGCGGGCGGTATTGATTTTGCTGTCGATGCTGTTTTCCATGATGCTTTCCTTTTTCGGGTGGACGTTGGAACTGCAAGGGCAACGATAGGCGCATTGCCGGGACTTAACCGTGCGGAAGCTAACAGAAAAGTAAACACCCCACTATGTGAACTGGCACACGGACGACGGCGCCTGAACGGAGCATGCTGGCAGATACACTCAGCTCAGGAGGGCGGCATGTTCCCCATCTCATCCGCAGCGCAAACGACGCCAGGCGGCGTCACCCCGCTGGCCGAAAGCGCCGCGGTGACAGGCCCGCCGGCCGGCCAGATCGCCGCCGCCGGCTCGGCCACCGAGGCGCCGGCCGCCTCCGTCACCGTCGACTTGTCGCCGGTGGCCAACTTCCTGCTGACGGTGTCGCAATCCCGGGAACAGCTGGCTCAACTGCAAGCAGCCATCGCCCGGAACGCGGCGCCGCCCGACAGCGCCACCACCCTGAACAACGCCACGCAAAACGTGGTGAACGCCTTCAACCAGCTGCCGACGGTCGACTTAAACCAAACCCTGCCGCAGGAGCCGTCGCTGCTCGCCAACCTGGTGCAAAGCCTGCAACAGCCGGCGGCGCCGGATCTGACCCCGATCGGCCTCAGCTTGCAGACGCCCGTCGGCCTGGCGCTCGACAATGGCGTGTTGCAGGCGGCCTTCGACAGCAACCAGCAGGCGACCACCCAGACCTTGCAAACCACGCTGGACAATTTCAACGAACTGGCGACCAGCTTTGTCCAGCAACTGAGCGCCGCCGCGCTGCAAGCCAACCGCCAGCTGAACGACCCGCTGCGCGCCAATCCGGCGCTGGCCGCCGCCATCGCCGCCTACCATATCAACGACACCGAGCTCGCCGGCGCCCACGGCCCGGCCACCCAAACGGCAGCCGGCGCGATACCGCGCGTACCGGCGGTGGAACCGACTGCCCGCACCCGCACGCTGGACAACGCGCCATAAACCCTGGGGCGGCACCCGGAAGCATGCAATAATCGGCCGATAGCCACTGCTCAACTGCCGATGAAACGATTGCCGATACCGGGTCTACTGCTCGCCGCCGCGCTGTCCTGCATGCCGCTCGCGCATGGCGCGCCGGCGCTGCCGGTGGTGCCGCTGCTGATCGGCGACACCCTCGACGAACAAGGCAGGCCGCGCCCCATGCCGGCAGTCAAACGCAAGGTGCTCGATGCGGTGGCCCAGGAACTGGGCGTCACGTTCGAGCCGCGCACCTATCCGTGGGCACGCGCCGAGCGCTACGCCATCGAAGGCGTCGGCCTGGTGTACGGCCTGCCGAAAACCGCCGACCGCCTGCGCGCCCTGCACTACTCCGACACCGCCAGCCACAACAGCCTGTGGCTGGTCACCCGCAGCGACGCCACCTTCCCCTTCAATCGTCTCGACGACCTGCGCGGCAAGACCGTCGGCACGGTGCGCGGCTACAGCTACGGCCTGGAATTCGACACGGCGCGCGGCAAGCTGTTTCGCACCGACGAAGACATTTCCTCGCGCGGCACGCGCCTCACGCGGCTGATGCTCAAGCGCGTGGACGTGGTGCTGCTGTTCCAGCCCGACGGCCTGACGGCGAAAGACCTGGAGGACAGCATCCGCAGCTTCATGGCCCCGCGCCTGACTGCCATCGGCGCCGCCGCCAACACCGGCTTCAGCGTGCTGCCCAGGCCCTTGAGCACCGATAGCGGCCAGTTTTTCGCCATCGCCCGCGCCAGGGACGACGGCATCATCGACCGCATCAACGCCGCGCTGGCGCGCATCCACAAGCGCGAGGAGGACGCCAGGCGCCTGCGTGGACCAAATTAAGGCCCGCTCTAATAACCCGGTTTTGACGACGTGAGGCGGCGCGCGGACCGATTGCCGAACTTCGGCGTCGCAACGGCCGAGCTGGCAATGTCAGGAAATGGCGAGGCAAGGAACAAACTGGGCGATCCAGGGGCGGTTCAGTTCAGAACGGTGCCAATCCACCTTCTCGCAGGAACACCAGCCGCTTCAAGTTGCAGCTTGCCGCCTTGAGCTGCAAGACGAAGGTGACACGGGCGATACCCATGTAGCGCTTGTCCACACCCGGCGCTTGAACCAGCGAGGCATCAACAATCTGGCCACAACGCCCCATGCAGCCATGCTGTTGTAATTGCTATTGGACTTGCTCGAATATATGGTTGCCCCACTCCAGCTTGGGCTATCAACACAGTCGGATACGGAGGACGACCGCCCTTGGCCTGCGATGGCCTCGCTGCGGTGGCGTCGATGCCGCCGACCAGCGCCGCGAATTCCGCATGTTTGGTCAAGCCGATCAGCGGGGTGCCGACCTTTGTACGCCGGCCTGCGCGTTCATGTTCGGCAAGTTCCTGGCGATTTAGTAACCCGATCAAAGCGGGTGGAAGTCAAGCTCAACCACCTTTTTTTGCATCCGATTTACTTATCAAATGCAGTATCAGGACGATAGCAATTGAGACAAATATGGAAGCGCAATGGTATTTACTATAGATAAAGACATTCTCGCTGACTTCGGTCAGTTTACCATGGTAGAAAAGAAAAAAATGTCCATTCTCCTCTCGTCCATTAAGGGCATCACCGCCAAAATAGGCCATACCACAAATCGCCGCCATGAAATTAAGGAAGGTGATATTTCCGGCAAATGTCCTGAGTTTTTCAAATTGCTTACTTGTCATATACCACAAATAAATATTTTCAGAAGTTAAAATAATTACATTACCAGGAAAATATCACCGATTGGATATCGGATAACAACCATTGCCTGGAAGGGGCCAGCATTTTCTCTCCAACCGCCGCTGAACATTCTTACTAGCGCATACGATAACGAATACCGAGGCCTAACTCCGTCGACATCATCGAGGAAAATTTCCGATAATCATCGTAGTCCTCACTGAAACAGACGGCCCGCGCCGTGCGATCCCGCAAACGTCTAACGACCTTGATCTTTCCGTTTTTTTCTTCGTAAGTTGATTCATAGTCGATGTTTTTTCCGTGATATTGAAGCCCCTGCGGAATGAATACCACATCTACATTAGGAGGGAATTCCACCAAGAATTTCTCTTCAATAAGCTTCGCACCACATAGAAATGGCGCCACACTATTTGGTGCAGAGAATTTCATCGCAAGATAAGCCAAGGAGTATTGATTCCTGAACGGTATATCCAGGAAGACTATGCCAGGCTCCGATAGCTTGAGGGCACCTTCGCCTTGGAATTGAAAGTGAGATTCAATTGTATCCCTATCCTTATCATCAGAAAATTCCAATGTTCCACCCGATGATTTCAGGCCGCCCCTTGCAAGATTACCCTTCACCGCGTCGGCGACTTGTGATGGCGATAGCGATTTCGCCAATCTACGCATATCGCCAACCAGCGAGCCACGCGCTTCAGCAACCACATCGCCATGCACATTCCCCTTGGCACTAAACACAAGAGTACTCGTTGTAATACTGGCGTTGGCCATTGTACCCAATGGCGCAGTTCCAAGTCTGCCCTCTTGGTTCAGCGACAAAACAGGTTTTCCAAGTTCATTCTCGGCGAGCGTTCCGAATGGCAACGAACCATGGGTGGAATCGAGATACACCTTGAGTGTTGGAACGAATAGTATCACATGATTGAATACTTGCTCGACCGCTATATCGGGCAGATTGAAATTATTATCCGTACTAATCAGCAAAGGAGTGCTATTGATACCAGCCGCCCGCAGCAGGGCCGCCAACAGCACTACATGATCTTTACAGTCCCCCTTACGCCTGGAGAGGACTTCTGAAGCATTTCGAGGAGTTAACCCATTGGCAAATATATCATCGTCATCATAAGATATATTACTGGAAACCCAGTTATAGATATTCTTAGCAACAAGGCGCTTATCCTTATTACGATCAAACGCAGTCTCGAAGAATTTTTTCAACCCTACATTAGCCGCAATGGCCACCTCAAACTCACGTCCCATTCCCCGTCCTATTTCAGCATAGTTATTGAACGAACTGATCATTAAATACGGAGAAGATGTCATTTCATCAATGCGTTCGGCTGTACGGGGAGATGCCTGGAAGTGTTTATATGTCAGGGTCACAATCCGCTCATTTTGCGTGATCGACTCTGATTGCGAGTCAAACCCCATCGCCTTCGTATGCAAACCCATAGATACCGGAATTCTTGCTTTAAGTTGACCGTCACCGATAATAACATATGGCTTAAAATAATAATTAATAGAAAACTTTCCATCCATCAATTTCGCATCGTGTCGTATTTCCAATTTATATGCAATTGAATCGCCGATTTCCAATGAAGGAATGGCGATATGCAAATACGACTTGGCCGCAGCGGTTTGCGCTGCTAGATTATTATCCTCAGCTATAGGTACTATGTACTTACTACCATTATTTTTCCTAACCTCGACATGGGTCATTTTCATATTCAATACATCAGCACGAAACGGCACAACCAGATCTTTCCATTTTCGCAACGCCGGTTCACTGTCAACCAAACCGACACGGTCAACCAATTCGACATAGGTTCCGTCATTTTTTAAAATTAGCTCGACATGTAGTTGCTGATTCCGAATTTCGTCATTGATTGGCTGTTGCGCGTACACAATACCGCACCAAAACAAGAAAATCATTTTAACAAGCAGAAATTTCATGAAATATTCTTTCGAAATCAATAAATACGGCCAAAGGAAAAGAGCGTCCTCCTTCCCTTCGAAACTTCCTGCGGTTTACCTAACGAATTTTAGGCAACAGATACCAATCAATCAACGGTGCCCGGTTCCAAAAATCGCATCATGCCCGTAGGAAGCGGCCTGATTGTAAATATTTCCAACCGCGTTAACACCTGCGTTTATGCCCGCACCAACCGCGTTGACACCTGCATTAAACACGTTCACCGGAGCACAAATAGCTGTTCCGAGCGGAACAGTGTAACTACCGCTGACGCCGGGGGTGCCTATGGTATAGGTGTTGGGCGAAGCCACGACAATACCTGGAGTGACCGGTGAGCCTGGTAAAGGTATATTGGCGCTAACTGCGGGCCCACTCAGGTATGCGGAACCGGTCTGATCCGCCGGGATATAGCCAAAGGTGGCACTAGCGCCGGCTGTGCCAGCAACACCAGAAACCAGCACGTCGCCGTTGGATGTCAAGGTCCCAGCAACACCAATTCCGGTTGCACCGAAAGTCGGTGCGGTAACCCCAACAGTGGTATAGGTTCCACCCGTCTTGGTACTATTGCTTGCATCCGGGTTTGAGCAATCCAGGGTGTATGCGTTTTGGTTACCGACCGTTCCGTCGCCATAGCCGCCGCTACCCAACTCATCGCCTGACGGCATAGAGTCCAAAACTTCATGCCCTGATGCTTTGTCAGAGAATCCTTCTTCATCCATATAAATCTCTCAATAATAAATTAGCCGATTTCCGGTCGGCTTAACCGGTCAACACATAGCCTGCGCTATACGTGGATTCTGCAGCGGTCAGATGGAGCATTGCCCCTATCTTGACGTCATACTATTTTGCACATGTTTTTTCATTGGTTCTAAAAAGAACTCAATAATGCGGCGACGATCCGTCTTAATATCCACTTGAACCGTCATTCCAGCCCTGGTTTTAAGAATTTCCTCACCTGACCCCGGACCAACCCCGGTTATCTTGATCTTCAGCTTATATTTCAGGCCAGCTTTAGTCGGCAGATATATTTCCCCTTGCGCTTGGGCCGCCGCTTCGGCGCTACTAAGCTGTTTATCCTCCGCATCGGGGCTGATATCGGCCACCACTCCGCGTAGCGAGCCATAATGTTCGAATGGAAAAGCGTCAATTTTAATGTCGGCAATTTGTCCGGTCCGAACGAAACCAATATCCTCATTTGATAGGTAGGCTTCAATCGTAGTGGCAACCCCTTCGGGCACGACGGTGACCACCGATTGCCCTTGGGCGACGACCTCGCCGATTGAATTCACCGAGATCATCTGTATTTTTCCGCTAACCGGCGTATAGATTCTCTTTCTTCCCACCAAGGTCCCAGCCCGGGTGACATCGCCGTTCAGCCCCGCCAATCGGGTGTTGCAACTATCTAACTCGGACAGAAGTTGACTGTGGTGTTCCTGCCGAATCTGCATGACTTGTTGCCCCGCTGCTCTCGCTTCCTGCTCAGCGACCTTCAGTTGATTTTTTTGGGATGCAACGCCGCTCTCCAATTGGCCCACGTCGTCCTTCAGCTTCAGGTACTCAAAGCGAGGCATCACCGTTCCAACGTACGGCCGTACCCTTGCCTCTTTTTCCTCTGCGATTTTCAGGCTCGCCTGCAGTTTGTTCAGCACATCAAGTTGCACAGGTATATTTAGCTCTTTTGAATGCTGCATATTGCCCGCTTCGGTAATTTTCGCTAAAAATCCGCTATTCCGGGAAAGCATCAAGGACTCTTGCAGCAAAGCGATATTGGGTGGAACTCCCGCGCTCTCGAACTTTGGGCGAGTACCGTCCAGTTCAGCGGTGAGGCGGATTTTTTCTGCTTGAAGATAGAGTTGGCGTTCAGACGAGCTATCCAAGTCGCTGCGATCAAGATCCGAATCTAGTTCGATCAGCACGTCTCCCGCCTTGACCAAATCGCCTTCTTTAACAAATATGGATAAAACCTTGCCTCGGTCAACTGATTGAACAACCTTCAACTTCCCGTTAGGAACAATTTTTCCTTGCGAAGTAGAGATTACGTCTATTTTTCCGAAATATGACCACAGCACGGTGACCGCACAGATAGCAATAATGATCCAGACAAGAGTTCGCGCACCTAAAGATGGCGTTGTATGCTCGAGCTCGATCGCTTCGGGTGAGAATTCAAGTTCTAAGCGCGAAAATTTTGCATTATCCTGGATGTAGCCACTCACAAACAAACGCATTCTTCTGGGCACTGATAAAGCGCTTACTTTGTCGAGTCCCGTCATACCGTCTCCAGTTGTTGCGAAAACAGGTGTGCATATAATCCACTTTTAGCCAGCAATTCGCTATGGCTTCCCTGCTCGGCCACGGTCCCCTTATCCATCACAATAATTGAGTCAGCCTGGCATACGGTAGAAAGCCGATGGGCAATTATAAAAACGGTACGTCCTTTGCACATCTGCTCCATGTTTTCCTGAATATAACGCTCCGACTCATAGTCCAGGGCGCTGGTGGCTTCGTCAAAGATCAAGATACTGGGATTACCCAGCAGCGCACGGGCAATTGCGATCCGTTGTCGTTGTCCTCCAGATAAGCTGACACCTCGTTCGCCGACGGGCGTATCGTAACCATCAGGAAGCGCGGTGATGAATTCGTGCGCTCCTGCGGTAGACGCGGAACGCATAATGCTGGCCATGGAGGCACTGGGTTGATTAATAGCGATGTTGCTGGCAATAGTGCCGTTGAAAAGGAAGTTCTCTTGAAGGACAATGCCAATCTGACTGCGCAATTGTGCAGGATCAATAAATTGAATATCGTTTCCGTCTATAAAAATCTTGCCGGAGTTTGGCAGATACAAACGCTGAAGCAACTTTGTAAGCGTGCTCTTTCCTGAACCGCTGCGCCCCACCACGCCCACCGTTTTCCCAGCTGGTATGGAAAACGACAGATCAGATAATATGGATACGCCGTGCTCCTCATATCGAAAATTCACGTGCTCCAAGCGAACGTCGCCATTGATCTTGTTTCCCCCTGAAAATTTTCCAAGGTAGCGCGGTTCCGGAGCCGTATTCATAATGTCGCCAATTCGCGCAACCGACAGCGCCACCTGCTGGAACTCTTGCCACAACTGCGCAATGCGCACGATAGGCTGAATAATTCGCGCGGACAGCATCTGGAATGCGATAAGCTGGCCTACGCTCATCTCGCCCGCCAGCACAGCTTCCGTGCCCATCCATAAAATCGCAAGGGTGACAATTTTTTGAATCAATTGGCCCGCGACACCGCCGATATTACCTAGCAAGGTCGCGCGATAGGAAGCGGTGATATATCGGGATAGAATTGCGTTCCATTTTCTCTCCATAATCGGCTCGACGGCCAGCGCTTTAATAGTATGAATGCCACTGACACTTTCCACCAGATATGACTGATTTTCCGCGCCCAGGCGGAATTTTTCCGCCAGCCGTGCGCGCATCAGCGGGATAATAATCGAGGAATTCAGCACAAAAAATGGCAATACCGCCAACACCAGCCAAGCGAGCCGGGTGCTGTAAAAGAACATCAAAGGAACAAGTATAAATATCGAAAGTAAATCAAGTATGGATCCGATCGACGCGCCAGTAATGAACTGACGTACTGTCTCTAGTTCACGGACGTGGGCTACAATCGTTCCAATTCTTCTCGATTCAAAAAACTGTAAAGGCAGGCGTAAGAGGTGTCGCACCACCTTGCTGCCTAGCACGACATCCACTCGGCTTGCCGTATGGGCCATCAGATAGGATTGCAAGATGGATAAAATTGCCTCAAATGCCAGTAGGAAACCCATGCCTATGCCAAGCACATGCAGTGTCGATATATTTCGGTGAACAACTACTTTGTCAATTATTACTTGGCTGAACAATGGCGATGCCAATCCGAATATCTGCACGACAAACGCTGCAATGAATATTTCGGAAAAAATCATCCGATATTTCAGTACTTCGGAAACAAACCATTTCAAGCCAAATACACCGCGGGCACCGTATTCTAGGGGCTTCTTTACGAGAATTATGCTTCCCGCCCACGCTGTCTCAAACTCATCTTTTTGGCATACCAGTGATGAGTGGGGACGAATTGGATCGAAGAAGACGACACTTTTATTATTTGCTTGCAATACAACCAGGAATTGCCCATTTTTGAGTTGGGCTATTGCGGGTAAATTTATCTTCGACAACCGCGACCAATCCAATGTCGTTTCTCGCGCCTTCAAGCCCAAGATTTTTGTTGCTCGCAGAAGATCCCGCACGCTATCGCGGACATCGGTGAGTCCCAACTCATGCATGAGTTGGTCCAGCGTGGTGCTGATTTCGTAGTTTCCGGCAACCACACATAAACTAGACAGACCCGTTTTCAGTCTATCAATTTCTGGCATGTTCGGATAAGGCATATTTTCCACTACTATTCCATTGCTTTAAAAATAACAATTCAATTCACTATGTTATTTTTAACCAATAGCGATATGACGGCACAAATACCCATAAATGATGTGCATTTTGTCGTGGCCGGATTTTAGTTAATTTATTTAACGAAATTCTCACAAAATGTCACAATTGACAATGCACTGCATTACCATTTGGTAATAGAAGGCGTGCCGGCCACCGGGTTTCTTTTCCTTGCCGGTGAAACGGTCGTGAGCTGCGAGCTGTTGTCGGTCAGGATCTTGCTGACTTTGATCGGCGAGGCTAGCGTGAGTTGGCGCAGGAAATCGACGCTGCTGCGCTCACCCATGCTACCTTAGAGATACAGCCCCCGGCGCGTGAAAAGAAAACGCAAAACAAGCGAGTGCCGAATTAAATTTTGAACTGCGCCCCTTTGAAAGGCGATGCAGCGCAAAACAGGCCAATCGAAAGCCCAAGTCACGCGATAATATTTTGCGTTTTTGGCGATAATCTTGCCATCACCTCACAACACAACATCAGGAGATCGCATGAAATTGAAGCATATTGCAGCCGCCCTTAGCCTCGCCCTGCTGGGCGCTGCCGGCGCCCAGGCGCAGGACACCGTGGTCAAGATCGGCCACAGCGGCCCGCTGTCCGGCGCCCAGGCGTTTTCGGGCAAGGACAATGAGAACGGCGCGCGCCTGGCGGTCGAGGAACTGAACGCCAAGCCGATCACCGTGGCCGGCAAGAAGCTCAAGTTCGAACTGCAATCGGAAGACGACCAGGGCGACCCGAAAGCCGGCGTGGCCGCGGCCCAGAAACTGATCGACCAGGGCGTCAAGTACGTGGTCGGCCCGTACAACTCGGGCGTGGCCATTCCCGCCTCGCGCGCCTACAACGACGCCGGCGTGTTGATCGCCACCGTCGCCACCAATCCCAAGATCACGCAACAAGGCTACAAGGGCCTGTTCCGCGTGAACGCCAGCGACTCCCAACTGGGCACCAAGATGGCGCTGTACGCGGCCAATGAGCTCAAGCTCAAGACCGTGGCCGTGATCGACGACCGCACCGCCTTCGGCCAAGGCGTGGCCGAGGAATTCAAGAAGCAGGCCAAGGCCGCCGGCATGACCGTGGCCGGCCACGAGTTCACCACCGACAAGGCGTTCGACTTCACCGCCATCCTGACCAAGCTCAAAACCAAGAAGGTCGAAGCGATCTTCTTCGGCGGCTACGCGCCGCAGGGCGCACCGATGGCGCGCCAGATGAAACAGCTGGGCATCAACGCCAAGCTGCTGGGCGGCGACACCATCTGCACCGCGGAGATGGGCAAGCTCGGTGGCGACGCCGTCGGCGAAAACGTCCTGTGCTCGCAGGGCGGCGCCATCCTCGACAAGTTTGCCAGCGGTCCGGCCTTCAAGGCCAAGTACAAGGCGCGCTTCAAGCAGGAGCCCGACGTCTACGCCGCAGCCTACTACGATGCGGCCATGATGTACGCGCAGACGATGGTGAAGGTGAACTCGATCGATCCGCAAAAAGTGGGCGCCGCCATCAGCGCCGGTTCGTACAAGGGCGTGGCGGGCACCTACTCGTTCGACGAGCATGGCGACATGAAGCAGTCGCCAGTCACCATCTTCAACTTCAAGGGCGGCCAGCCGGTTCCGCTGACCACCTACTGATGTAGCGCGCCGTCGTCCTGCAAGGCGGCGATGGCGCCGTTCAAGATCTCCAGCGCCTGTTCCATGTCGAAATCGCCAACCGCCTGTTCCAGCTTGCGGTAGTGCTGGGGGAAGGCGGCGGCCAGCAGCGCGCCATATTCCACCAGCAGCCGTTCGGAGCGGGCGTCATCGTCCGCCAGCAGCGCGCCCAGTTCGCGCACCACGGCGTCGCGCTGTTCGGGATCGACTTCCACCTTTTCCAGTTCCGCTTCCGCCGGCAGGCATGCGACGATCGCCGCCACCTGGCCGGCCAGCACGGATTCCAGCTGCGCCAGCTGCGGCGCCAGGCGCGCCGACAGCGCGGCGGCGCCGGCCTCCCCCTCCGCCGCAGGCGACAGCGCATGTTCGGCTTCGCCGGCCAGCACCTGCAAGGCGCTGGCGCCGATATTGCCGGCCAATCCTTTGAGCGTGTGCGCGCCGCGCTCGGCGCCGGCGCGGTCACCGGCCGCGATCAGCGCCGACATCTGCCGCACGGCGCCGGCCTGGTTGGCCACGAAGCCGCGCAGCATGGCCAGGTAGCGCGGCCGCTTGCCCAGCACGCGGCGCAGGCCGGCCACCATGTCCAGGCCCGGAATCTCGTGCGGGAAGTCGTCTTCCGGCGCGGCTTGCGGTTCGGGGCTCGGTTCGGGGCCCGGTTCGTGCGCCAGCTCGTGCGCCGGCAGCGCGTGGCGCGGCGGTATCCAGCGCAGCAGCGCGCGCCACAGGTCGTCCGGTTCGATCGGCTTGATCACAAAGTCCACCATGCCCGCCTGCGTGCACAGGTCGCGGTCGGCCTGCATGGCGTTGGCCGTCATCGCCACCACCGGCAAGCCGTCCAGCTGCGGCAAGGCCCGCAAGGCGCGGGTGGCTTCGACGCCGTCCATCTCCGGCATCTGCATGTCCATCAGCACGATATCGTATTGCTCGCGCTGCGCCATCGCCACCGCCTCGACGCCGTTGTTGGCGATGTCCACCAGCAGGCCGGCATCGGCCAGCAGCTCGGACGCCACCTGCTGGTTCAACTCATTGTCCTCGGCCAGCAGCACGCGCGCGCCGCGCAGGGTCGCCAGCGCGGCGCGCGTGCTGACCGGGGCCGGACGCGCCAGCGCGCTGTCGTCCACCTCACCGCCCAGCAGGCGGATCAGGGTGTTGAGCAGCACCGAGGCGTTGACCGGCTTGATCAGCACATCGTCGATGCCGGCGCCTTGCGCCTGCTGCTGCACTTCCTCGCGTCCGTAGGCCGTGACCATCATCAGGCGCGGCGTTTCCTGCAGGCCCAGCGCCCTGATGGCGGCGGCGGTCTCGATGCCGCTCATGCCCGGCATCTGCCAGTCCAGCAGCACCACGGCCAGCGGCTCGCCGGCAGCGGCGGCATCGCGCACGATGGCCACCGCTTCGGCGCCGGACGCCGCCACCTGCACGTTGAAGCGCATGCCGCGCAGCAGCTCGGCGATCACGCTGCGCGCGCTGTCGTTGTCGTCCACCACCAGCAGGCGGCTGCCGCGCAGGTCCAGCGACGGCAGCAGCGAAACCCGTTCGTTCCGGCCGATCTCCAGGTGGGCGGTGAACCAGAAGGTCGATCCGTGCCCCAATTCGCTCTCGACGCCAACCTCGCCGCCCATCAGCTGCGCCAGTTTCTTCGAGATCGCCAGTCCCAGGCCGGTGCCGCCGTACTTGCGGGTGGTGGAGGCGTCGGCCTGCTGGAAGCTCTGGAACAATTGACGCATCTGCTCCTCGCTCAGGCCTATGCCGGTGTCGCGCACGGCGAAGTGCAGCAGCACGCGGCGCTCGTCCTGGCTGCGCACGCGCACCGTCACCGCCACCTCGCCCCGCTCGGTGAATTTGACGGCGTTGTTGGCGTAGTTGATCAGGATCTGGCCCAACCGCAGCGCGTCGCCCACCAGCGCGGTCGGCACGTCGGGGGCGACGTCGAATACCAGCTCCAGGCCCTTGGCGTTGACCTTGTCGCCGATCAGCGTGGCCAGGTTTTCCAGCAGCTGATCCAGCTCGAACGGCTGGTTCTCCACTTGCAGCTTGTCGGCCTCGATCTTGGAGAAGTCCAGGATGTCGTTGATGATACCCAGCAGGTGCTGGCCGGCGCGCTGGATCTTCTGCACGTAGTCGTGCTGGCGCGGCGTCAGGCCGGTCTTCAGCGCCAGGTGGCTCATGCCGATGATGGCGTTCATCGGCGTGCGGATCTCGTGGCTCATATTCGCCAGGAACAGCGACTTGCTGCGCGTCGCGTCTTCGGCGGTCTGCTTGGCGGCGCTCAGCGTCTGCGCCGCCGTGTGCTCGGCCGTCACATCGGCCAGGTAGCCGTTCCATACTTCCTCGTCCGCCTGCTGGTGCACGCAGGTGCAATGGATGTCGACCCAGCGCGCCGCCACCATGCCCTGCGCGCCGAACTCCAGGCGGCGGTGGATCGACCAGTGCTGGCGCGCGCTGTCGGCGATCTGCTCCAGCAGGCCCGCGCGGCCGTCGGGATCGAGCAGCGCGAACAGCATGGCGCCGTCCTCCAGCACGTCGCTGGCCTGCAGGCCGGTGATGGCGGTGATGGCGGGGCTCATGAAGCGGAAGCGCGGCTGGCCCGCCGCGTCCATCTGGAACTGGTACACCGCCACCGGCAGGTTGTTGGTGATCTCGCGCATGCGGCGCTCGTTCTCGAAGCGCAGGCGGCGCGCGCTTTCGGCGGCGCGGGTGCGGCCCGTCACCACCATCCCGCACAGCCAGACGGCGCCGATGCAGGCCGCAGCCAGCATCAACTGGTTCCACAGCGGCAGCCACTCGCCCTTGTCCTGCATGATCACCACGCGCCAGGCGCCGCCGTCGTCCGGCCAGTTCAAATCGGTGCCGGCCAGCGCGTGGGTCCGGCCCTGGATGCTGGCCTGCTTGCCGACTGGTTCAAACGGCAGCGGCAAAGGACCGTCGCCGGCGAACAGCTCGCCGAACTGCTTTTCCTTTTCCAACTGGGCCAGGCGCGCCGGTGCGACCTTGCGGGACTGCGTGAACAGCCATTCGTTGCGGTTGGTGGCGAACACCACGCCGTCCGGCGACAGCAGCAGCACCGGGTCCTTGCTGCGCGCGAGGATACGGTCGATTTCGGCGGCCGGCATCTTGATGGTGTAGACGCCGGCGATGGGCGTGTCGCGCGAATTGCCGCTGTAGACCGGCGCCGCGAAATACAGCCCGCGCTCATGCGAATTGCTGCCAATGGCGGCATAGACATTGGCTTCGCCGGCCAGCGCGCGCCGCACGTAAGGGCGATAACGCAGACTGCGGCCGACGCCGATGGCCTTGCCCTCTTTGTTGAGGTAAGCGACGATGGTGCCCTCGCCGTTCAGCACAAACACGGTGTCGGCGCTGTATTGATCGATGACGGCGGCGAAGTCGACGTGCAGCCGATAGGCGTCGGCGGCCAGCTCGCCGGACAGCAGCAGCTTGACGCTGTCTTCCACCAGTCCCATGAGAATGGCGCCGCCCATCACGCGGCCGTCGGTGGAGTCGATCTGGATCTGGCGCGCGATATCGTCCGCCGCGGCTTTCAGGTCGCGGCTGTGCTGCTGGAACACCACCTGGCGCTGGATCAGCACCGCGCCGACGGCCAGCAGCAGCGCCAGCGTGGCCCAGCGCATGGCCTGGCGGCCCGGCAGGCCGCGCCGGCGCAACTGGTCCCACGCTGCGCGCCAGGTGCGCAAGGGTGGCTTGGGCGGCTTGGGCGACAGCGGCGCCGTCTGCAGGGGTACTCCGTCGGAAGATCCGTTCATGTCGCCTTGCGAAGCATAGGGATTTGTCAATGGATTATAGCGGAAAAGTGTTGCTCCACCGCTTCCCCGGCGGCCGATTCTGTGCTTTACTTGGCTAGCCAAAATACCAAGGTCCCGAATGCCGCGCATGCCCTTCCGCCCCGTCCTACGCCTGCTGCTGTGCGGCGCACTGGCCTGCCTGCACGCCGCGCCCCTGCAGGCGGCGCCACGCCCGCTGGCCTTCACCGCAGTCGATTCGCTGGGCGCCGACAGCCGCGCCATCCTCACCATCCTCCAGGACCGGCAGGGCTTCGTCTGGATCGGCACCATCGAGGGCGGCTTGTTCCGCCACGACGGCCATAAGCAGGTGCGCTACATGAACGACCCGTCCGACCCGCATAGCCTGCCGGGCGGCCGCGTCACCGCGCTGTACGAGGACGAAACCGGCAAGCTGTGGATCGGCACCGACGAAGGCCTGGCGCGCTTCGACCCGGTGGCCAACAACTTCACCCGCCACGTGCCTGCCGGAGGCCCGAACAATGCGCGCATCGTGCGCCGCATCATCGCCGACAACAAGGGCGACATGTGGGTGGCGACATGGGGCGGCCTGCAGCACTTCGACCCACGCAACGGCAGCTTCGTCATCTACCGCCACGACGACGCCAAGCCGGACAGCCTGCTCTACAACGACGTCAACGCCATCGCCGTCGACCACCTGGGCGGCGTGTGGGCCGCCACCTGGCCCGGCGGCCTGGATTACCTGGCGCCCGGCGCCACCGGCTTCCAGCACTTCCGCGTCGACGACCCGGAGCATCCCAACCCCAAGGCCAACGACGTGCGCGCGCTGTACTTCGACAGCGCCGCCACGCTGTGGATAGGCTCCGCCGACGGCCTGGTGACATGGAAGACCGGCCAGCCCTGGGACAAGCGCGAGACGCTGCCGGTGCAGGCCAAGCGCGTGACCGACATCGACGAGGACCGCGCCGGCGACCTGTGGATCAGCACCCGCACCAGCGGCCTGCTGCGCTGGGACCGCGAGCTGCGCCAGTTCCAGAGCTACCGCCATCGCGCCGAGGATGCGCATAGCCTCAACAGCGATGCCATCAACACCACCATGCGCGACCGCAGCGGCACGCTGTGGGTAGGCTCGCTGACCGATGGCGTCAGCCGCGCCAACCTTGGCTATCACGGCTTCGAACGTTTCGTCCCGCGCGACATCGCCCCCGACTTCGTCAAGTCCAGCAATTTCGTGCGCAGCGTCGGCGCTGCCGCCAACAACCAGCTGTGGCTCGCGCTGGACGACGGCCTGGCGCTGTTCGACCCGGCCAAGCGCGAGATGGTGCGCACCTGGAGCGCCACGCCCAAGCGGCCTGGCGCGCTGAGCTCCAACGTCATCTACAGCACCTACCAGGCGCCGGACGGCGTGCTGTGGATCGGCACATCGGAGGGCCTGAACCGGCTGGACACGCCGGATGCACCGTTCAAGGTGATCCACTTCGGCAGCAAGACCACGGACTTCATCAACACCATCGCACCGGGACGCGGCGGCGTGCTGTGGCTGGGGACCGGCACCGCCATGCTGCGCTACGATCCGGCCAGCGGCGCGGTCGAAAGCTACGCCCACGACGACAAGAACCCGGACAGCCGCAGCGTCAACGGCGCCACCACCGTGGTGGAAGACAACGCCGGCCGCGTATGGAGCGGCGAGTTCTATCGCGGCGGCGGACTCGATATGCTCGATCCGGCCACGGGAAAATTCCGCCACTTCCGGCTCGATCCCAACAATCCAGCGAGCCTGAGCAGCGACCGTGTCAGCAGCCTGCACCTGGATACCGACGGCAGCATGTGGGTCGGCACATCCAAGGGCTTGAACCATCTGGTGGCCGGCAAGAACGGCGCATTCACCATCACCCGCATCCAGGAAAAAGGCGAGCTGGGTACGCGCCTGATCGAAGCGATACGTTCGGATAAAAACAGCATGATCTGGGTGACCACCGCGGCGGGACTGAGCAAGATCGATCCAGTCTCCGGCGCCGTCACCGAATACTCGGTGGAGGACGGCCTGACCGAAGGCTTCTACATGGACTCCGCCGCCAACAGCAGCAACGGCTTCCTGTACTTCGGCAGCAGCAGCGGCGTCACCGCCGTCAACCCGACCATCCACAGCAGCGCCTCACGCCCGCCGCAGCTGGCGATCACCGATATCCGCGTGTTGAACCGTTCACTGGGCGGCAAGAACCCGCCGGAGGACGTGGTACTGGAAGGCAGCCTGACGCAGCCCCGTTCATTGAGCCTGCCGTGGATCGCCAACACCATCTCGATCGAATTCGCCGCGCTGCATTTCGCCGAACCGCGCAGGAACGCTTATTCCTACTGGCTGGAAGGCTTCGACAAGCAACCGGTGCAAGCCGATGCCGGACATCCGGTGGCGACCTACACCAATCTGGCGCCCGGAAAATACCACTTCCATCTGCAGGGCAGCAACAACAAGGGCGTCTCCAGCCGCGACGAGATCATCCTGCCGATCACGATCACGCCGCCGGTGTGGGAAACGTGGTGGGCGCGCAGCGCCGTGGCGGCGCTGGTGGTGGGGCTGCTGGTGCTGCTGTTCCGCTGGACGGCGCGGCGCCTGGGCGCGCGCGCCCGCGAGCTTGAGAAACTACTGCTGGAACGCACCGAGGCGCTGCGGCTTGCGCAGCACAAGCTGGCCAACCTGTCGGCCACCGACAGCCTGACCGGCATCGCCAACCGCCGCTGCTACGACGACCAGCTGGAGCGCGAATGGCGCCGCGCGGCGCGTGAAGGAAAGCTGGTGGCAATTGGGCTGGTGGAGATAGACCAACTGGGCGCCTATCGCGACCACTACGGCCAGCAGGCCGCCGACGACGTGCTGCGGCGGGCGGCCAATGCGCTGAGCGGCGCGGTGCAGCGGGCCGGCGACCTGGTGGCGCGCTACGGCGCCGACCAATTTTCCTTCCTGGCCCCAGGCACCAATGGCGACGAAGCGATGCTGATCGCGCGCCGCATGGAAGCGGCCATCAGCGCGTTGAACCTGCCGAATGTGAAAGCACCGTCGGGCGGCGTCAGCGCCAGCATCGGCGTGGCCGCGCTGCCGGCGGCGCAAGACGACAATGCCGAGGACCTGGTGCTGGCGGCCGACCAGGCGCTGTACCGCGCCCGCTCCGAAGGCGGCAAGCGCAGCGTGCTGGCGCCGCAGGACAACGCGGCGCAGACGGCTTAGGACAGCTGCAACTCCCAGTAGCCGACATCGATCCAGCGATCGAACTTGCGGCCGACCTGCTTGAAGTGGGCGACCTTCTCGAAGCCCAGGCTTTCGTGCAGCGCCACGCTGGCTTCGTTGGGTTGGGCGATGCCGCCTATCGCCATATGGATTTCTCGGGCGCGCAGATCTTCCAACAGCGCCTTGTACAGCGCCGATCCGATGCCCTTGCCGCCCTGTCCGAACGCCACGTAGACGCTGGTCTCGGCGGCAAAGCGGTAGGCGCTGCGGGCGCGCCACTTGGTCGCGTAGGCGTAACCGAGCACTTCGCCGTCCTGCTCATGCACCAGCCATGGCAGCCCGGCGGTGACGTCGCGGATGCGGCCAGCCATATCCTCCGGCGTGACCGCATGCTCCTCGAAGCTGATGGTGGTGGTGGCGATGTAGTGGTTGTAGATGGCGACGATGGCTGCAGCATCGTCTGGCGTAGCGGATCTGATCATCGGATTCAAAGATAACGGGTTTCAGTGGGTGGCGATATCCAGTTGTCGGCGCGGCCGTCGACGTAGGTGATGGGCGTGCCGGCCAGGTCCTCGTCGCTGACGCCATCGAGGCTGGCGACATTGACGCCATAGAATACACCGTAGCGCGGCGAGTTGCCGATGCCGTAGGGACGCACGCCGCAATGCTTGCAAAAGTAGTGATGCTCGTTCTTGGCGCCGAACTGGTAGACGTTCATCTCGGCCTCGCCGGCCAGCAGGCGGAAGGCTTGCGGCTTGGCCATCACGGCCCAGCAGCGTATCTTCAAACAGAACGAGCAATTGCAGCGCAGGCTGCCCTGGCTCAAATCGAGGTCCGCCTCAAAGCGCACCGCGCCGCAATGACAACTACCGTGGTAGGTTTTCATGATTTAGTCCGGTTCGATTACCAGCTGCACGGCGGCGCTGCTGAAATTGGAGATGCCGTACTCGAACGGCTTGTCGTCCTGGTCGACGTAGACGGTTTCCACATACAGGATCGGCAGCGAGGTAGGCTGGCCTAGCTGCTGCGCCACCTCGTTGGTCGGCAGGCGCGCCGTGATGCGGCTTAGCTTACGCTGGAACTGCTCGACGCCGAACTGCGCCAGCGCCAGATGCGTCTTGCCCACCTTCGAATAGGCCTCGCCGAAACCCTCGAAGCGAGGCAGCGGAAAGTACTGGGTGCAGACGCCGATTACTTTGCCATCCACCACGTCGAGCGAATTGACGGCCAGCGTCTTCGCCCGCGAGGACAGCTCCAGCAGGCCGGCAATCTCCGCCGACGGCCGCACGTTTTCCCAATCGAGGATTTCACTCTTGCCGACGCGGCGCGCCTTGACCACGCTGTGCGCGAGCCGCGTGCGGCGGCCGATCTGGTAGTCGATGAAATCTTCGCGCACGAAGGTGCCGCGGCCATGCACCACTTCCACCATGCCCTGCTCGACCAATGCCTTGACCGCCTGCCGCACCGTATGCCGGTTGACGGCGTAGCGCTCCGCCAGCTCCGTTTCGTTGGGCAGGCGCCCTTGCAGCCGGCCGCCCAGAATCTCATTGCCCAGCGACTCCTGGATCTGCTTCCAGACGGTGGTACCGGCCTGGCGGACGATCATATTTTCAGACATTCAGCAGCACTCCATCGGGCAGTAAAGGAAACCGCGCCGATTGTCGCATATTTGCTGTGGAAGTGGTACGCATAGGCTTTATGGCCGCTCTCCCTTGCCCAGCCGCGTCTCGATCAGCGCCAGCACCGCAGGCAATTCGACGATGCTGCCGATGACGTAGTGGGCGCCTGCGGACAGCAATTTATCCGCCGCTGCGGCGCCGAGGCGCTGGCGTTCCGCTTCCGGCAGCGCGGCCAGCTCCTGTTCCGTCAGGCCGACTTCATTGCCGGACATGACCACACCCACCGTCCACATGCCAGCAGCTAGTCCTTCGGCGATGCCGGGAGTGGTATCGTCGATCTTGACGCAAGCCGGCAAATCCTGCACGCCCAGCGCGATCACGTTCTCCAGCGCCATCCACGGGCCAGGACGGCCGCCGGGCGGCAGGTCGTCCGTGGCGACGGCGTGATCGACCACCAGGCCGTCGGCGACGGCCTTGGTCAGCAGCTTATCCATCACCACGCGCGGATAGCCGGAGCACGAGCCGATCTTGATGCCGCGCGCGCGCAGCGCGGACAGCACCTCCACCGCACCACGAATCGGCGCGGAATACTGGCCGACACGCTCCACCTGTAATGGCAGGAACACGTGGTACAGCTCATCGACATCCTTGTCCGCCATCGGCGCACCAAAGCGCGCCTGCCAGCGCTGGGCGACGCCTTCCTGCCGGCCCAGCGCCTGGATGTGGTCCCACTTGGCCAGTCCCATCGGCACACGCGCCTCTTCCAGCGAAACGCGCACACCGAAACCGGCGAAGGCGTCGATCAATACCTGCGTCGGCGCGAACGATCCGAAATCGACCATCGTGCCGGCCCAGTCGAAGATCACGGCTTGCACGCCGCCAGTGTAGGCTGGAGCGCAATGAGTGTTGGTGATGATATTCATAGTTGTCTTCCTTGTGTTAGTTGGGCTGCATGCCCATGTCCGCCAGCACGGCGGCGATGGCGGATATGCCGCGTTCCATGTCGCCCGAATCGATCGCTCCGATGCAGCCGACACGGAAGGTCTCCACCGCCGTCAGCTTGCCGGGGTAGAGGATCACGCCATGCTCCTTCACGCGGCGATAAAACTCGGTGAAATTCCAGTTTGGATGATCCGGCGCGTGCACTGTGACGATGATCGGCGCCTGTATCGCCGCCGGCAGGAAGGAACTCAGGCCGATGGCGGCCAGGCCTTCGATCAGCGTTTTGCAGTTGCCCTCGTAGCGCGCCAGCCGCGCCGGCTGGCCGCCCTGCTCTTCATACTGGTCCAGCGCGCAGTCGAAAGCCGCCACCACATGGGTAGGCGGCGTGTAGCGCCATTGGCCGGTCTTGTTCATGTAGCGCCATTGATCGTGCAAATCCAGCGACAGCGAATGCGAGCGGCCTTCCGCCTGTTCCAGCGCGCTGGTGCGGGCCAGCACGAAGCCCATGCCCGGCACGCCCTCAAGGCACTTGTTGCTGGAACCGATCACCGCTTCGAAGGCCAGATCGCGGCACGACAAAGGTAAAGCCCCGAAAGCGCTCATGGCGTCGATCACCAGCTTGCGACCGGCGGCGGCGACCTCCTGGGCGATGGCGGCCAGCGGATTGAGGATGCCGGTGCTGGTCTCGCAGTAGATGACGCCGACGTGGGTGATCTCCGGATCGGCGGCCAGTCGCTCGCGCACCACTGCCGGATCGACCGGAGCGGTCTCGCCGAAATCGACGATGTCGACGAGACGCCCCATCATGTCGGTGAGCTGCGCCATGCGCTTGCCGTAAGCGCCGTTTGCCAGCACCAGCAGCTTGCCGTCGCGTGGCATCAGGCTACCGATGGCTGCCTCCACGGCGAAGGTGCCAGAGCCCTGCAACGGCACGCAGGAATAATCGTCCCCGCCGTCAATGATGGACAGCAGACGGCGGCCCAAGCGCGCAGTCAGCGCATTGAAATCGCCGTCCCAGGAGCCCCAGTCGTACTGCATGGCGTTCTTGGTGCGGGCGGTGGTGGTCAAGGGACCGGGAGTTAACAGCAGTGGTGCTTGCATGGATGTCATATCAAGTGAGGTGAAAAAGAAGGTAGGGACTCAAGCCGCGCGCCAGCGTTGCAGGCGGCGTTCACACCACCAGCCCAGCGCATTGAGCGCCAGCGAAACCAGGCAGGAGCTGCCGACGATCAGCGTGGCCATGGCGGCGGCTGCGGCGGTATCGCCCGCATCGTCCATGTTCAACACTGCCAGCGACGCCAGTTCAGTGTTCGGGCTGTAGAGGAAGATCACACAGCTCACCGTCGTCATACAGGAGACGAACAGGTAGCGGAAAACGTTCAGCATCGACGGCAGCACGATCGGCAGCGTGACGCGCAGGCAGCTCACCCACCAATGGCGTCCAAGGCTGCGCGAGGCGGCTTCGATCTCGCCGTCGATCTGGCGCAGCGATGTCGTCAGCGTCAGATGCGCGGTGGTGTAGAAGTGGCTGATGCAGGAAGCCACCAGCACCGTCATGCCGCCGTAGAGTCCATGCAGCGGATTGGCGGGTGCGCTGAAGAACAGCACGTAGCCCAGTCCCAGCACCATGCCCGGAACCGCCATCGGGATAATGGCGATGGCGCGAGAGAGCAGCACGCCGACACGCGCCAGCGGCATCTTCTCCATCAGGTAGGCGTTCAGGAACACCAGCAGCGTGCCCGCCAGCGCGCTGACACTGGACAGCACGATGCTGTTGCTGAAGGAGCGCCAGCCACCGCCGTCCTGCTGGTCGAAATCAAAATGATCCAGCGTGAAGCCCATGTTATAGGGCCACAGCTTGATGAAAGCAGCGGCCACCGCGACGCCGATCAACGCGACCAGGAATACGGCAATCGCGCAGCAGCCCACCGATAGCGCCGTGTCGCGCCAGGCGTTCCGCTTGGCGTGGTACTGTACCGAACGCCCCGTCATCGAGCCCTGCGCGCGCCTTGCCACGCGGCGCTCGATGACAAAGCTGGCCAACGCCGGCAACAGCAACAGCAGACCGATGACGGCGCCTCGATTGAAGTTCTGTTGTCCCAGCACCTGCTTGTAGGCTTCCAGCGCCAGCACATTGGTCTGGCCGCCGATCACCTTGGGCACGCCGAAGTCCGTCACCACCATCGTCAGCACCAGCGTGGCGGCGGACACCAATCCGTAGCGGGCATTAGGCAGCGTGATAGTGAAGAAGCGCCGCACCGGCCCCGCACCCAGCGCGAGCGCCGCCTCGTACAAGCGCGCATCGGCCACCGACAGCGCGGCAGTCAGGATCAGCAAGGCGTGCGGGAACGTGTAGAACGCTTCGCCCAGCACGATGCCGAGCGGACCGTAGATCGTGGCGCCGCCCAGCCAGCCCTTGAGCAGTCCCTGGTTGCCGAACAGGTAGACCAGCGAAATCGCCGGCATCAACGACGGCGCCAACAACGGCGACAAGGCGATCAGCCGCAGCCAAGGCTTGCCGGCGACGCGGGAGCGCGTCAACGCGAAGGCGAATACAAAGGCGGCCGGCAGCACCAGCATCAGCGTCATCACCGCCAGTTTCATGCTATTCCATGCGGCGGACTGGATGCGCGGCTCGGCGATGACCTGCGTGACCTGCGACAGGCCGACAAACGCGCCGCTGCCATCCTGCCCCGCCTTGATGAAGATGGCCGCCAGCGGCAGCGCGATAAATACCGTCAGCGCGACGACGCATAGCCATTGCAGCAGCATCGCGACCTTATCGTCGACGCCATGTATGCCGCTGTCCGTGCGCATCAAGCGCGGCATCGTCAATCCGCTCATGCCGCACCATCCACGAAATAGCGCACCTTGTGCGGCGCGATGGAAACCGGCACGCGCTGTCCCGGTATCAGCAGTTCATAGCCCGGTTCATTGCGCGCCACGTCCACCGTCAACTCGACATGGCGCTCCGCCGCCAGCGACAGCACGGCGCGACGCACGCCACCGAGAAAGTCCACGCGTTCGACGATGGCCATCGTCATCTTGCCGCCGGCCGACCAATGCGGCTCGACGCAGATATCCTCCGGGCGGCAAAACGCCGTGGCCGCGCGCGCCCCCACCGGCAGGCTGAATCCGAACGACAGATCGCCCGCCGTGACCACCCCAGCGTCGTTCTGCCTCACCGGCAGCCAGTTGGCGCAGCCGACAAAATCAGCGACAAAACGCGTGGCCGGTTCGCGGTAGATCTGCTCCGGCGTGCCGGTCTGCTCGATGCGGCCATGCGCCATCACGGCGATGGTGTCGGCGATCGCCAGCGCTTCCTCCTGGTCATGCGTCACCATGATGGCGGTGATGCCCAGCCGCTGTTGCAAGGCGCGCAGTTCCTGCCGCAGGTTGTCGCGCACCCGCGCGTCCAGCGCGGACAAGGGTTCGTCCAGCAACAGCAAACTAGGCGAGGTCGCCAACGCGCGCGCCAGCGCCACCCTCTGCTGCTGGCCGCCGGACAGCTGCGCCGGATAGTGTTCCTGCTTGCCGTCCAGCTCCACCATCTGCAACAGCTGCGCCACGCGGGCGGCGCGCTCCTTGCGCGGCAGACGCAACGCATACGACACGTTCTCCGCCACCGTCAGGTTGGGGAACAGCGCATACGACTGGAACACGATGCCGTAGTCGCGCTTGGCCGGCGGCAGGACGCCGATGTCGCGCCCCCCCATGATGACTACCCCGCCATCCTGCGCCTCCAGTCCGGCGATCACGCGTAACAGCGTCGTCTTGCCGCAGCCGGAAGGACCGAGCAGGCAAAGGAACTCGCCGCGCCGCACCGTCAGGTTGATCTGGTCCAGCACCAGCGCCGCGCCGAAGCGCTTGCTGACGCCTTCAATGCGCAACCAGTCCGCCTGGGGCGATGCGAGGTCCTGCGCGGACAAGGGGAAATCGGTCTGCTTCATTCTGCTGCCCTTATTTCGGCTCGGCCTTGCCGTCGTAGCGCTTGTTCCACTCGGTCAGGATGCGGTCACGCTCGCGCGACGACCATTTCAAATCCTGCTTGATCAAAAGCGTTTCATAGTTGGCGGGAATGGCGGGATGAGGCTTGGTCACGCCGGGATAAGCGACGATGGCGAAGTTCTTCGCGAACAGCTCATTGGCCGCGCGCGATGCCGACCAATCGGCCAGCTTGCGCGCGGCTTCCTGGTTCTTGCTGCCCTTGAGGATGGCGGTCGCTTCGACGTCCCAGCCCAGGCCCTCCTTCGGCAGCACCACGTCCAGCGGCGCGCCGCCTTCCTTCAGCTTGGCGGCACGGTATTCGAACGCGATCCCGATCGGAAACTCGCCGGCCGCCGCCTGCTTGCACGGCTTGGAACCGGAGTGCGTGTACTGGGCGATGTTCTCGTGCAGCTTGTCCATGAAGGCCCAACCTTCTTTTTCACCGAACAGCGACAGCCACGCCGTCACGTCGAAGTAGCCGGTGCCGCTGGAGGCCGGATGCGGCATGACGATCTTGCCCTTGTATTCAGGCTTGAGCAGGTCCTTCCACGATTCCGGTTTCTTCAGGCCCTGCTTGGCCGCTTCCACGGTGTTGAAGCAGATCGCCGCGCCCCACACATCCATCCCCACCCAGGTCGGCGGCACGGCGCTGTCGACGTAGCGCTTGGACAGCTTGTCGACATCCTTGGGCGCATACGCTTGCAGCATGCCTTCCTTGTCCAGCAACAGCAGCGAGGTGGCGGCGACGCCCATCACCACGTCAGCCTGCGGCGTGGCTTTTTCGGCCAGCAGCTTGGCGGTGATGATGCCGGTCGAGTCGCGCACCCATTTGAGCTTGATGTCCGGATTGTCGGCTTCGAATTTCGCTTGATAGGCTTTCAGCTGGTCCGCCTCCAGGGCGGTGTACACGGTCAGCGTGGTGTCGGCGTGCGCGGCCAGCGCCGCCAGGGAAAAGAAGGCGGCAAGCGATTTGCGGATATATGGGACGGGCATCTACAGCTCCAGAAAGTTGAACGAGGGCGCAGGCATACCAGCCAGCGACGCCATCTTATCCAGCCTTTATGACAAGGCTATGACATCTAGATGTCTGTATTTTTATAAGCATCTCGATATTTAGTCGTCTAGACGTCACGATCTTGTAATAATCGACGATTAAGCTTCGGCGCTCAGGCATCGGGCCTGGCATGGGCACCTCTTCTACTCTTCATCGGGAATCAACGGAATGAACAAACAACTCCTGGCCGCCGCTCTGTGCGCGGGCTGCGCCGGCACCGCACTGGCACAATCGAATGTCAGCGTCTACGGCGTGCTTGACGTGGGCGTCGCCACCGTCTCCGGCGCCACCGCCGGCAGCTCAGGCTTCAACGGCAACGACACCAAGATGCAAAGCGGTACCCTGCAGGGCAGCCGTATCGGCTTCAAGGGCGCGGAAGACTTGGGCAATGGGCTGTCGGCCATCTTCACGCTGGAATCGGGTGTACTGGTGGACACCGGCGCCTCGGACCAGGGCGGCCTGCTGTTCGGCCGCCAGGCCTTTGTCGGCATCAAGAGCAATACGCTGGGTGCGATCACGATGGGCCGCCAGTACGGTCCCGAGTACCTGGCGTGGAAGCTGGTCGAGCCGATGGACGACGGCTTCGCCGGCGCCGGCAGCAACCTGTTCGCCACCAACGGCAAACGACTCAACAACACGGTCAAGTACACCACGCCGGTCATGGGCGGCGTCACGGCCGACGTGTTGTATGGTTTTGGTGAAGTGGCTGGCAACAACGCCGCTTCGCGCGACATCGGCGCGTCGGTCACGTATGCGGAAGGTCCGGTGCTGCTCAAAGCCGGCTACAACTCGCTGAACAACGCCACCGCCAGCGACAAGTCGACCAACTATGTCCTCAGCGGCAGCTACAATTTCCAGGTGCTGAAAGCGATCGTCATCTACGGCAGCAACAAGGGCGCCGGCAGCACCGACAACCGCGATCTGCTGCTGGGCGCATCGATCCCGTTCGGCGCCAGCACCATCCTGGCCAGCTACATCCGCAAGGACGACAAGAGCCGCGACGACAAGGACGCGCACCAGATCGCGGTCACCTGGACCTACGATATGTCCAAGCGTACGATCGCCTACATGTCAGCCGCGCGCATGGTCAACAAGAACGGCGCCGCGTATCATACCTACAGCGCCACGCTGCCGGCGGCGGGCCAACTCGGCGCGGTGGGCGGCACGCGTGAATTCAACGTCGGCCTGCGCCACGCTTTCTGATTCTTGACCTGCACGGGGATGGCGCCGTCCCCGTGCCTACACTCAGCCACCATGATTATTCGAAAAGCCGTCAGCACCGACCTGCCCCGCCTTGCCGATCTGTTTTACCAGCTGGGCTATCCCAACAGCGTCGCCGATCTTGAACAGCGCTGGGATGAATTCAACAACCGCGACGCCGATTGCTGGGTCGCCGTGAACGATGACGCCATCCTGGGCGTCGTCACGCAAAACTATGTGCTGCCCTTAAGCACGACTGCAGAGTATGCGGTGGTGACCGCCTTCGTCGTCGATGACACGATACGCCGCAGCGGCGCGGGCACGGCATTGATGCGTTGCGCCGAGCAGCAGGCGATGGCGCGCGGTTGCAGCCACACCGAACTCTCAAGCAGCATGCGCCGTCCGATGGCGCATCTGTTCTATGAACACTACGGATTTACCGAAGTCCCCAAGCGCTACGTCAAGGAGTACTTCGCACGCGCGCGCGCAAATCGTCGACCAATGGAATAATGGCCAGCGACAGCAGCGCCACCGCCAACGGCAATGTGGAGATGTAGCCCAGGTATTTAAAGCCGAACGCGCCGGCCAGCCCACCGAGCAGGAACATCGCCAGCAGGGAGCTCAATAAGCGCAGCTTGTCGCGGTCGGCCACCACCTTCACCGGCGACGCCTTGTCGTTCAAGTAAAACAGTTTACCCAGTTCGATGCCGATGTCGGTCACCAGCCCGGTCACGTGGGTGGTGCGGATTTCGGCCCGCGAGACCTTGGTGATGATGGCGTTTTGCAGTCCCATCACAAAGCACAGTAAGGCCACGATGGCGTGCACCTGGCCGGAGGCGCCCAGGCTGGCGCCCATCAGGCCAAAGCACAGCAGCATCGCCGCCTCCAGTATCAACGGCAATGCATACTGGCTTTGCGCGCCGCGCCGCCCGCCCCAGTTGATCAGGATCGCGGAAGTGCCAGCGCCCAGCAAGAACGCCAGCAACGCCGCCAGGCCCGCCAACACCACGCGCACATCGCCCATCGCGGCGTTATCCGCCAGGGACGAGACGATGCCGGTCATGTGCGATGTGTACTGACCCACTGCGAAAAAACCGCCGGCGTTGACCGCGCCAGCCACAAAGGCCAGCGAACGGCCAAGGCGGCGGTTGCTGATGTTGGTGCGTTGCGGGCTGGTTAGAGCCCGCAGGTAGTGCATAGGCATGGTTGGCCTCCCTCTTACTCTTGGCCAGACCATTGTATGCCATCAGATCACTTGAGCGTAACTCCCCAGTTCTTCTCCACGCATTTAGTGTAGTTTCCGGCGATCAGGGCGCTGTACGGCGTTTGATAGCTCACCAATTGGCATTGGTAGTCACCGCCGCTGCTCCAGTTCTTCTCCCAGTAGATGTTGTAGGCCGCCGAACTGGATCCGCTGAAGCGCTGCATCGTGGCGCATGACAGCTGTTCGCTGCCGATGTTCCAGCCCAGGTCCGCCGCGAACTGCTTGTAGTAGTCGATGCGGTTCTGCGCCGCCGCCTTCTCGGTGCCAGTGCCGCATTCGGCGTTGATGATCATGATGGTGGTGGCGAAGTTGTTGCCCGCGCCGGCCGCCTTGTCCGCCGCATTCGGCACCCAGGTCCCATCCAGCACATGCAGCATCGACGGCTTGGGTGGTTGCGGGTAGACGAAGAAGAACGTCGCCGAGGCGAGGTTCAACCAGGTCGACGCCACCAGGTCGGGATTCTTCAGCAGCACCGACTGGTCGCCGTTGTACATCACCTGCGAGAACGGGCCGTAGTTGTAGTTATACGAAAGCTGCTTGGCGCCGCGGCCGTAGTACTTCTTGAACGATCCATCGGCGTTTTTACCGCAGGTCCAGACGGTGTTGAACACCGGGTCCGAGCATTCGACGTTGTAGCCGCAGTTGGTGCCGGTTTCGTCGCACCCCATCTCGCGCAGATACTTCAGGCCCTGGCGCCATTGTGGCAATGGCAGGCTGGCGTTGTGGTCTCCCGTCTCCTGCGCGAAGTGGGCGAACATCGTCGCCAGCGAGTGGCGGCAGATGGCGTCCGCATCGCGGCCGTCGGTATAGTCGCCGCAGACCGCCGGGAACTTGGCCACCGCCTGCAGGAAGCGGCCATACGTATAGCTGGGCTCACGGATGCCGAAGTAGTAGTCCCACTTGGCCGACGTCAGCAAACGCTCCACCCGCTTGACGTTGGCCGGGTTGGCCGCCGCGCCGGGCGATACGACGTCCACCGCCGCGTTGTCCAACGTGCGGATCGACGCCTTCACGGTGCGGAAGAAATCGTTGTCGGTCAGCTGGGCCTCGCGCGCCTCGGCTTGCGCCTTGGTCGGCACGCCGCCCGGTTGCGGCGTGCCGGGATCGGGCGGCGTCGGATCGGTGGCGTCGGTGATGTACTTCCACGGCCCCCACGCATCGTTGGGATTGGGCGCGGTGCCCTGCACCCACCATTTGGCTTCGTATTGCTTGCCCTGGTAGATCGCGCACATGCCGGCGGTGTAGACCGCCGTGGCGGTCCATGCCGGACATGCAGTGGCGGCGGCGGTGGAAATGCCGCCGGAGAGTATGCGCGGAGCGCTGCTGTCGGCCTGGCCGCCGTCGCTGCCGCCGCCACAGGCGGCAAGCAGCAAGGCGCTCAGCACAGCGATGCTGTGAACTGATTTCATCGCGTCCCCTTATTTCAGCGCGACCGGCAGGCCGGGATACTCATCGCTCAAGGCGTAACGCACGCCGTTCACCGTGACCACGTAGGCCGATGGCCCCGAAATCGGCAGCGAATAGTTCAGCGTCAGCGACACCGAAGCGCCCGGCGCCAGCGTCTGCCACGTCGGAATCGTGAACTTGGCGTGGTTGAAGCTGGCCTTGAAGCCGCCGATGTTGTTCGGCCCCGAGTAGCCGGCCTTGGTCACCACCAGACCGTAGCCCGATTGATCGCTCATGTTGGCGGGCGCCGACACCGGATAGTCGAATTCCACCACCGTGCCGCCCGGGATGGCGACGGTGGTGTTGTTCGTCACCGTCATCACCGGGTTGATCGGGTAGTTGCTGTCGCCTAGCTTCCAACCACCCAGCGAAATCGACACCTTGGCGCTGCTGGCCGGCATCGCCGATTCCGCCCGCGTGGCGCCATATGGGCTGGCGGTCTTGAAGGCGTTGTAGATGTTGGTGGTCAGCGTGTAACCCATGAAGTACTCGCCCTTGCCGCCGTTCTTGCTGGCGTCCCAGGCGTAATCGCCGGCCAGTTCCCAGATCATGATGCCGCCGATGGCGTTGTCGATCACGTACTGGGTCTTGGCGGCCATCGATTGCGCCGTCTCGGTGGAGATGAAGACTTTGCGCGTGGCGTTCCACAGCCACGGCGCCGCCATCGTGGCGCTGTAGTTGGCGGTGTAGGTGCCGGTGATGGTTTTCTCGGTCACGCCGTAGACATCCAGGTAGTCCGGCACGATGGCGTTTTGCAGGTTGAGCGCGTGCCACAGCGGATTGCCGCCGCCGGGAACCGGCTTGCCGTTGGTATCGAGGTCGTACCAGACGTTGTCGATGCCGACCGCGCCGGTGCCGCAGGTTTTGACGCCGGCGCAGGCGACGGTGTCGTTCACCAATGGCGTGGTTCCCCACAGGCCGTTGGTGCCGCCGGTGACATCCTTCCAGCCGCGCGTATAGTACGGCACGCCGATGTTGATGCGGCCGGCCTGCAATGCGCCGCGATAGTAGTGGTAGGCCCAGTCGACGTTCAGGTAGCCGATGCCGCCGTAGGAGTAGGCGTTGCCGGCTTTGAGTTCGGCGTCGTTGCCATCGTCGAACAGCGCGGCGTTGGGACCGACGTACTGGTTCCAGCCGCCGTGCAGGTCGTAGGACATCAGGCTGGCGTAGTCGAGGTACTGCAGGCCGGAGAGGTTTTCCTCGCCGCGCAGTATCCAGCCCGACGCCGAGCCGGCGATGGTCAGCATGTAGTACTTGTTGTCGGCGACGGCTGCGGTGTCCAGCTTTTGACGCACGGTTTTCAACAGCACGTTGTAGCTCTTCATCAGGCCCGCCAGGCGTGGTTTGGAGAGCGTGAAGTCGAGCGGGTTGCCGGCTTCGTTGTTGGTGGTCGGGTGCTCGTAGTCGATGTCGATGCCGTCGAAGAAGGTGTATTGACGGAGCACGGCAACCATCGAATCGGCCAGCGTGTTGATGCCTGCGGTGTTGAGCGAGCCGTCGGCATTGGTGGTGGCGGTGTAGTAGCCGCCACTGCCTGCCCAGCCGCCTACCGACAGCATGACTTTCACGCCGGGGTAGCGCTTCTTGTATTGGGCCAGCAGGTTGAAGTGGCCTTTGTACGGCAGCGATGGGTCCATCGCGGCGGCGGGGATGGTCGGCCAGGTCATGCCGGTGTCCGGGTTGTTGTCGCCGCTGCCCAGTTGGACTTTGGCGTTGGCGTCCACCGAGGCGAAGGCGTAGTTCACATGGGTGATTTTGTCCCACGGGATGTTGTTGACCAGGTAGGACGGCGTGTTGTTCGCGCCCGTGCGCCAGCTGGTGAAGTAGCCGACGATGCGGCGGTTCAGGCCATTGGCCAGCTTCTCGCGGCCGTTGGCGTCATACACGCCGCAGTAGTTCACGTTCGGCACCGGCGAGGCCAGGCCGTCGGGACGGCACGCGACCGGCGTTGGTGTCGGAGTGGGCGTAGGTGTCGGTGTCGGTGTCGGCGTTGGCGTTGGAGTCGGCGTCGTGGAATCCAGCGTCCAAGGTCCCCACTCTTCGGTACCCGGCACATTATTTTGCGTCCACCACTTGGCCTTGTAGGTCGCGCCGTTGTAGGTCACGCACATGCCGACGGTGTAGATCGCGCTGGACGACCATGCCGGGCAATCGGCCGCCGCCGCGGCGGTTTGTATTCCGCCCATCAGTTTTGGTCCAGGCGTCGCGCTTTGAGGATCGGAGCCGCCGCCACAGGCGGCGACGGCGCTGCCGATCAGCGCCAGCATCAATAGGTTATGTCGCATTTTGTCTCCCGTATTTTAAAAATCGTGATTGTTCGGGTAATGACTGTAGAAGTCGTTGTCCCACTTGAAGTGGGTGGCAGAGATGGTGATGGTGATATCGAGCGCTTCGACGAAGTGCCACCAACCGACGGGCAGGAACAGGATCTCGCCTGGTTCCAGCACGCAGTCGATGACCGGCACGTCTGCCATCATCGGAAAACGCTGCAGGTCGATGTTGCGTCCATCGACCGGGGTAAAGCAGTGGCGCTGGTTGTACAGCTTGGGCGTATCGCAGGGAGCGATCAGCCGCACGCGCTTGCGCCCCGCGATCTGGATCATGAAGTTGTTGGTCAGGTCGTGATGGAATGGCGTGATGGTGCCGGCCGGACCAAACCAGAAAAAGCCGCGCCCTGCCGGGTCCAGATATTCCGGCAGCGGCGGCGCGTCGGCCATCAGTTCCTGCAGCGACTCGCGATTCTGGCCGTCGTTATTGGCCGTCATGTAGAAGTCGTTGGTATGCCCGCTGTCGCGCACCAGTTCCACGTACTCGCCGAAGCGCATGCGCCGCTTGTGCGACTGGCTGTTCATCTCGTAGTCGGGATCGGCGCTGCGGCCGAACTGCACTTCCACCATGCGTTCGCCCAGCTGCTCGCTGAGATACTCCAGCGTCCACTTGCTGCGAGCGGCGCAGTCGTCCAGCATGCCGGTGATGATCACCGGCAGGTTGCGGCGGTAGTGCTGTTCGAGGAAGGCCGCACCGGAAAGGCGCTCCCGGCGCGGCACCTCGGTCGGCGCCAGCCGGTTCAATTGCGACTGGATGCGGAGCACCCAATCGCGCTTGGCCAGCCGGTTGTGCAAACGCGATACGCCCTGCAGGTAAGGGCTGCGCAGCGCCGCGGCGACCTCCGTGTTGGCTTCGCGGGCGCCGATACCGGACTGGGTCAGGATGCCGACCAGCGTATCCGGCCGGATGCCGAGGATCAGGTTCTCGGCGATCCAGCTGCGCCATGCGTCGGTGACGCCGATGGTTTGGACGACGGCATGGCGCTTCATGGCTTAGCGTCCTTTCCAGACGGCGCTGGTCAGGGCGCCGCTGGCGTCGCCGTCCAGCTCCCACGAGAAGGCGCCGCGCAGGCTCTGGTCGCGCATGTACTGCATCTTGGTCGCGATCACAGTCGGGTCGTCGTAGCTCCACCATTCGCCGGTGCCGGTGTACAGGAACAGCTGCTTGGTCTGCGGATGGTACCAGCGCGTGCCGGCCTTGTTGACCAGGACCTTGTAGTCGTCGATGCCGGTTTCGTAGGTGCCCGCCGCGCCGCCGGTGGTGGTTTGATACAGGCCGTTGGCATTCGGGCCGGCGGCGACGCCTTTCCATCCGCGTCCGTAGAACGGCACGCCGAGCAGGATCTTATTGCGCGGCATACCGGCCGCCACCAGCGCCGTCACGGCGTCGTTGGTGTTGTACTTGGCGAGGATGCCGGTCGCTGGATCGGCAGGGTCGTGGTACAGCGGCGCGTGGAAGTTGGTGGTGCTTTCCCATGCGCCGTGGAAGTCGTAGCTCATCAGGTTGACCCAGTCCATGTACTGCGAATACAGGGTTGGTTCGGTCTGGGCGATCTTCTCGGTGCCGGCGCCGATGGCGGCCGTCAGCGCATAACGCTTGCCGTCGATGGCGCCTTGCGCGTCCAGCTGCGCGCGGAACTCGGCCATCAGCAGCGTGAAGTTATGCTTGTCGTTGACCGCGTCGTAGGTGTTGTACGGCTGGCCGCCGCCGCCCGGATATTCCCAGTCGATGTCGATGCCGTCAAACACGCCCTTGGCGGAGCCGGGGCCGCCGCGTCCATCCTGCACCGGCAGGTCGCCGGCGATGAACATCTTCACGCAGGACTTGGCCAGCTGCTTGCGCAGAGCGTCGGTCTTGGCGGCGGCCGAGAAGTTTTTCGACCAGCTCCAGCCACCTAACGAGATGAATACTTTGAGGTTCGGGTGCGCGGCTTTGAGCAGCTTCAGTTGCAGGAAGTTGCCGGTCAGCGGAGCGTCCCAGGCGACGGTCTTGCCGTCGACGGTGCGCGCGGGCTGGCGTTGGTAGTCGGCGTAGGCGTCGCCGCCGGTGCCGGCTTGCGGCGAGGTCGGCGTATCGTTGCCCACTTCGGCGCTGGTCACCATGTCGCATTCGTAGCCACCGTTCTTGGCGTAGGTGTTACCGAAGGCGTAGTTGATGAACGTGAGCTGGTCGGCCACGCTGGTCTGCACGCCATTGACCGGGGTCTTGGTGGTGTGGATATCGGCCACTTCGTAGCCGCGGCCGTACACGCCCCACTGCGCGAAGTAGGAGCCGATTTCACGGCCGCCGACCGGCGTAGGTGTCGGAGTTGGCGTTGGCGTTGGCGTTGGGGTAGGTGTTGGAGTCGGCGTAGGCGTTGGCGTTGGCGTCGGCGTCGGGGTAGGTGTTGGGGTAGGCGTCACGGCTTGCAGCGCCCAAGGCCCCCACTCCTCTGTGCCTGGCACGTTATTCTGCGTCCACCATTTGGCCTTGTAGGTGGAGCCGTTATAGGTCACGCACATGCCGACCGTGTAGATCGCACTGGACGACCATGCCGGACAATCGGCGGCAGTGTCGGCGGTTTGCACGCCGCCCAGCAATTTCATTTGTGGTGTGGTGGTGGCGGGGCTGTCGCTGCCCCCGCCGCAAGCCGCCAACATACTGGCGACCAGGCCGAGTACGGCCGCGTTTCCCTTGACTGCACGTTCCATGCTTTCTCCTCCTTGGGTGGGTAAATCTATGCTCTTATTATTTTTTCAGGATGGAACGCAAAGAAGTGGTAGTCAAGTGGTTTTATTTTATGGCATCCAATCAAATACCAGTTACAACCAAGGAAGAGTTATTGCGGCAAGAACCGATATGGAACTTGAAACGGAGTGTGAGTACCCACCAACCAACTTCAGCAAGCAAAAGGGGCGCAATTGCGCCCCAACTTTCGAATGTCTCAAATTGAACATCGTGTTAATCGGTGAGTACCAATTTTGTGCACTTTGGAAGTGGTACTGACGACGACAGCGGCATGAAACCGCTGAAATCCCAAATCAGGCGCTCGTTGCCAGTTCCGGCCGCACCGCGTGCGCACTGCCGTCACGCACCTCGACGATGCGCGGTTGTTGTGGATGGCCAAAACTCATCTTGTAGCAAACCTGGCCATTCCTGGAAGCGGTCGGCAACACCATCAGCAGCTGGAACGCGCTCGGCGCTTCCTCCACCGTGGGGAAAATCGCCGGCAGGCCGGCCAGCACCACGGCCTCCAACGGATGCTCGCCTTCGATCCGGGTGTGATGTCCGCGCACCGAAATGCCGGCGCTTTCGCCGCCCTCAAACGCCACCCGCGCGTGACCGATCACGCTGTCGTTTTGCGCATTCACGACCAGGTTCAACCACAAAGTGGGCGAGCCTGCGGCGCCGCTGGTGACTTCATACACTGCTGTAAATAATTGACTCATGGTGCTTCCTAACGAAGAGAAGTAAAACATGAGTCAAACTGTAGCGACGACGCGAAAACCTTGCCTTCCGAATACCTTCCGGAATACAAGCCATTGATTACAATGGATATTTATTTCAGCTCAACGCTTGGGCAACCGCCAGTCCGGACGGATGAAATGGCAGGTGTAGCCGTTGGGTATGCGCTCCAGATAGTCCTGGTGCTCCGGTTCAGCCTCCCAAAACGGGCCGGCCGGCGCCACCTCGGTGACGACTTTCCCCGGCCACAAGCCCGATGCGTTGACGTCGGCGATGGTATCCTCGGCCGTCGCCTTCTGTTGCTCGTTGGTATAGTAAATTGCGGAGCGATAACTCGTGCCGATGTCGTTGCCCTGACGGTTGCGGGTGCTCGGGTCGTGGATCTGGAAGAAGAATTCCAGGATTTTTCGATAGCTGATGACGGCCGGATCGAAGACGATTTCCAGCGCCTCGGCATGGGTGCCGTGGTTGCGGTAGGTGGCGTTCGGCACGTCGCCGCCACTGTAGCCGACCCGCGTCGCCAGCACGCCGGCCTGTTTGCGCACCAGGTCCTGCACGCCCCAGAAGCATCCGCCGGCCAGGATGGCGGTTTCAGTTGTTGTCATGTTCTATCCTTGGTGACTGTATCTGTTTAATTTAGTGACGTTCGCCATTTCTTCAAGGTGGGTCTGCTCCACAACAATTGCTGTTGTGCTAAGCTTGAGCGTTGATGTACACCTATAAAAACGGGAGTCCTCCATGCATGTAGAACGACGTTCACGCCCGGACCGGGCCAAAGCCATCGCCGTCAACGCCGGCCTGGCCCTGCTTGAAACCGCCGGCCGTGAAGCCGCCGCCACGTTCCTGGAAGATGCCGGCGTGCCCTTGCCGGTGATCGCCCGCGTGCTGTCGGAACCGGACCGGCGCCGCGCCGAAGACATCCGCTGATCTAATACCGCGTCGGCGAGTACCAGAGTTCTTTGTTCTGCAACGGCGTTTCGTCCGGCAGGTCGGGATTGGGCAGCTCCAGCACCAGGCGCTGGCTCAGCCTGGTACGCCGGATGAGATCTGCATTATACGAGCGGAATAGCTGGTCGAACGAGCCGTCCCTGCGCGCCCGTTTCAAACCCGTTCCCAGCACCTCGGCCAGCGCCGGGTTGTTCTTGTTGACGAAGAAGTACACCGCGGCCGGATAGTGCAAGGCCAGCGTCATTTCCACCACCTCCCCTTGCGCCGCATGCTGTTCCGCCTCGCCCCATACCTGGCGTATCGAACGCGGGAAGAAATCGAAGCGCTTCACGGCCAGCATCGCATGCAGATTGTCGGCGGTGGCGCCGGTGACCACGTCGAAGCCGCTCGCCTTGAGCACGGCGGTGTCGGCCCAGTCGTAGCCTTGGCCAATCTTATGCTGCCGCAGTTGATCGAGGGTGCGCACCGCCTCGAATTTGGCGCTGTCCTGGGCGTTGATCACGCCGATGCGCCAGCCGGCCAGCCCCATGTCGAGCGGAATGCGCACCGGCAGCAGCAGTTGTTCACGCTCGCGGGTGGTCATCGCCCAGATCACGTCGATGTTGCTGCCGTGCGCCAGCTCCTGCACCGCGCGGCCTTTGATCGCCTTCACGTCCCAGGACTGCAATTGGTATTTGGCGCCGGACTTGCGCATCACCAGTTCCAGCATCTTGACGAAGTAGCCCCGGTCGAGCTCGATCTGCGGCTGCGGATAGGCAACGCGCATGGGCTCGGCGTGTATGCCAAGCGCCATGAGCATCGCCAGCGCGCAGGCGACCACCCACGCCGAAAAATTGCATTTATTGCTAAGTTGCCTCATATGCCAAGAATAGCACAGAGTATTGTCATGCAACCAAGGAAACGTGCGAATCAGGGCTTGAGGAGTACGCGGCCGAAAGCGGTGTCGGTGCGCTGGCCGGCCAGTTGAGGATCGATCGCGAAGCGGCAAGTCTGCACGTAGTCGGCCGCCTGTTGCACCAGCTCCGGCGCCTGGCCGTTGGCTTCGGCGACCACGCGGATCGGCGCGCCATCGCTGCTGACCAGGAAGCGCAACAGGATGCCGTCGCTACCGCTCGGGCTGCGGTCGAATTCCTTGAACGTCTGGAAGCGCGCGGACGGCGGGCAGCTGCCGGCCACCAGCAAGGGACGGGCGGCGGGACCGTCGCTGAACTGCCAGACAAATTGCATCGGGAAGGAGGCGCCGTTTTTGGCCTCATCCAGGTTGGGCTGGAACACGCAGCGGGAGATGCCGCGGATGGCGGCATCGTCGAGTATCTGCCAGCCGCTGCCCTGGGATACTTCCGGATGCACGACCTTGCCGTCGGCGCCGATCTGGAAACGGATCGTCGTCACGCCTTCGATTTCGTAGCGCCGCGCCTCGTTCGGCCACTGCGGCTGAGCGCAGGTGGCCGGGGTAAGCAGCGCGTTGAACGGCACCTGGCCGCGCTGCTCGGCGTGGCTCATCAGGTTGAGCAAACCCAGCAGGCCAGCAACGGCGCCGACGAAGATCAGTTTCTTGTTCATCGGGCGATGATATCAGACGGCGGCGGCGAAATACCGCGCGCGCATGGCCGCGACGTAACGGAGCAGATTCGGGTGCGACTGCATGATCGCGGTATAGGCGTCATCAAAATAATCGGACGTCATCGATTCCATGAAGGGAAAGACCGCCGCGTCCACCGCGCTCGGTTGCGCCCCCAGCATGAACGGTTGATCGCCGAGGATGGCCGCGATGGAGGCCACCGTACTGCGCGCGAGTGCCAGTTGTTCGTCCGGCGTGTGCCGCCCCATCCCCTGCGCCCAAAGATTCCTGCCCGCCTTGCGACTGGCAAGATAACTCACCAGCGGACGCAGCGGCCAGGGCAATTTCTTAAAAAAAACCGCGGAGACTCTCGGGTAATTCACCGGATCGCGCCATACCCGTTGCACCAAGGCCCAGTACAGATGGTCTTCGACCAGTTTTTCCACCGCCCATGCCACGCCGCGCTGCCGGTGCGACAGCCCCGCGTCGAGGTCGATATCGTATTTCTTTTCCAGGTGCCAGCGGATGAAGGTGGAGTCCGACAAGATCACGCCCTGGTCGTCGATATAGGGCAGCTTGCCTTTGGGCGCCCGCCATAGTTTGCCGGTTTGTTTTTGATACGGCAGGTTTGCCAGTTTCAACAGGATCTCGGTCTTTCTCACAAACGGACTTGCGTCAGAAAGACCGAACGCCGGCCCAAAGCCATAAATCGTCATCATCGTCTTGCATCCCAAGGTAAGCAGAAACCTTGACTGTAGCGATAGCTTGTCTTGGAATATTGAACGAAAACGACATCGGAGGCGTTTGCGCGCCCCCCCTGTCCGGAGAACCATTTTTCCAGCGCCAGCGCGATGTAACCGCCGAATTAATCCGGCGGCAGCTCGCGGATTTCCACACCGCCGCCGGCCTCGTAATGCGGATTGCCGATCAGGAAGCGCGCGGCATCGTCAAGGTCGGCGGCGCGCACACGCAGGTAGCCAGTGACGTCCAGGCTGGCGGAATCGGCCGGCGCGCCTTTGCGATACAGCGCGCCCTTGCCAATGGAACTGCCGCCGTCGAACTGGCCGCTCTGGCGCAGGCTGGTGATGTAGAATTCCCAAAGCGCGCTGCTTGCGGCATCTGGGTTCGCGGTATCGTCAAGCATGAGGATGATGTAGTCGTTCATGGTCGCTCGCGGAGTGGAGTTGATTCCGTATTTTATCAGCGTACCATCGAGGATCTTGTAAAGCTCAGGAGTAGACATGAAATTACGTTTCGCCGTGCCACTGTTGGTGTTTGCGATGTCGTCGAGCATGGCCGCCGAGTTGCCGGCCGCATCGCGCACGGAAATCGACGCGCTACTAAACCGGCTAGGAAGTTCAGGCTGCCAGTTCGAGCGCAACGGCGGCTGGTATAGCTCGACCGACGCCAAGGCGCATCTGGCAAGCAAGCTGGACTACCTGATCGACAAGAAGAAGGTTGAGGGAACGGAACAGTTCATCGCCCTTGCGGCCAGCACCAGCAGCATGTCCGGCAAGGCTTACCTGGTGAAATGTGGTACGGCGCAGCCCGTACCCAGCAGCACGTGGTTCAAGAGCGAACTGCAATCCATCCGCACGAAACAGGCGTCAGCGAAATAGGCCCATCACTGACGCAGCTGTTTTTTCACCTCATGCACAAAACCACGCATTTAGCGCACACGGTTTCTGCAGCGCTTGAAATAGACCATAGACCGGCCGAATTCCCAGGCCCGTAGTGTCCATGGAATCCAAGCGGATCACTCCCAATCTGTATCTCTATGATATGCACTCCAAATGTGATGGCGATAGCCGCACAGGGAAATGAGCGTGCATGTTCACATTACCCTCCGGCCCCAACCATGCAATCCACGCTCGCCTTAAACGATATATATTATTTATGTCGTTTTATAAATCAAGTATGAGTGACCGCATTCGCGAACAACAATGGCGTCAATCTTGCGAAAGATCAACGGCTCCAACTTCGCAACTTGCTAAATTCGATTCTCCGGCGAACGATTTTCTTATGCCGCGTGCTCGATTTCATTCACCCAACAGCAAGAGCAGCAAGCTCCAGCCCCTCTGCGAATATCTACATTTGGGTATAAACTAATCATGCTGTCGATACGGCCGTTGCTCTGGGTGGGATCTACTAAAAAGGACCTGTGAAGGCCGTGGCTGATTGAAAAGTGATCGCTAACCATGAAGACGACTGAAATCATCGACAACATTACCATCGAAGCAGGCAGCGACAATCCCTATGCCGATCTCGGCCACCCGGATGCCGGCGAAATGCTGGTGAAGGCGGGACTCGCGCATGAGATCACACAGGGTCTCGATAGTCAGGGCTTGACCCAGCAACGTGCTGCCGAACTACTCGGCATGCCGAAAACCAAACTCTCCGATATTGCCCCAGACAAGAGTGCCGACGAATGCCAAGTGGATGCAGTGCTACTTGCGTGTCCTGATCAAATCAATATTGCCTGTCGCGGAAAAAAGGCGTCGAGCATTTTTGGGCCCGGTAAGCGACATCAAATAGGCGCTTCTATTTTTTTGAAAGCTTCCACTCTGCCCTAGTGCCCCAAAAGGAAAACTGACACAAACGAATTTTCCGCTTACATCCGCCACCGTTCCCCACTCCGCCACATATGGGTTCAGTTCAGTGGGTCGCTCTGCATAGCCGGGGAGCGCCAGAGCCGAATCCACCGGATAGACTTTGTGATCAAAAATAATCCCCTTCACCGCCCCCTTCTCCGCGTAGCCGATCTCCTTTCCCTGCACCACAAGATAGTAGGTCGCGTTGAACCCATTCCAGTAGTCGTCTTGCGAATTAATTTCTTGTGTCGGCAGAGCCCACCATGTAACAGACGAAGAAATGGCTCTCGCGGATAGGCAGCTAAGAATCACTGCCTTGGATGGCTCGGCAGCTCGAGCATCAAGCACAACCAAGCAAATAACAAAAAACATATGTCGATGCATCATTTGTATGCCCATCCATGCGTAGCCGAACGCGTTATGGGGCAATCCCGTAATCGCCGTAGTGGGGCCGAATGCTGGCAGGCTAAATAGGACGGACGCAAGTTTACCCAGCCGCGGGCAGTGTATTGATCGGAATAGCGGGCTGCATTATTACAACGCTACTCCACTATCATTTTGCAATAGAGGTCATCGTCGAAGTCTGGCCTGAAAGCCTTGCCGCAAATTGGCATGAATCCAGTGATTGCTTATTGATTTGTCTCAATGTTGTTCTGCGCTTCGAAATTGTAAGATATTGAATATTTACAATTGGGGAGCAGACCATGTGGTTTGAAATCTACAAGGACAGCTGTAAAACCACAAAGGAGCCGTGGCGGTGGCGACTCAGAGAGCAGGACCGGGTCGTCGCCGCGAGCACAATAGGTTATGTCGATGAAGGAGAGTGCCGCAGCGCGATCCAAGACCTGCGGCAGATTTCGCAAAAAACCCCGATGGAAACCAGGAAAACGGTCGGAGCAATCGGCAAGAAGAAGTTTGCGCCCTAAACTTAAACAAGTTGCACCCCGCCGTCCCAAGGAATCGACGAATATTCCAGTGGCAGCAAGCCTGTCGAGAAATTATGGATCGCGCTCTCGCTCAAGAACTGGGCGACTGCGATTCTGCATAATTTCTCAAGATCTACTACTTCCAATGCCGAAATCCACTCAGGATCCACGACATACGCCACCTTACGCAAGGGCTCATGCTGATTCGAGACATCGGAAATAACGACTTGATCGGCATGGAGTGTCGACGCTCCACGTTGAAAGCACGCCAGATAGAGCGCAGACGAGGTTTGCGCGCAGGCGCCGGAAAAGAAGAAGCCAAAGGCAAGCCAGTCTGGTTTTATCATCATGGTCTCTTTCTATGTCTTGTTGTCTCCTGCCCAGAATAGTAGTGTGGTTATTTGTAATGGGAAACTATTGATGATGAAAAAGTTGCGCTCATTTGACTTTTATCAAATGGGTTTCCACGTCTCCGCTGCGCCTTGCACTCCTCCTCTTGCTTCATCGCTCTGTATCAGCGCACGAAGACCATGTAGACGGTCACGACAGGCTCGCTGACTACTTCCGATACATGAACCTGCAACACCAGGTCGCCACACTGACGATATCGGCCTTCGTTTTCAGAATTTTGGGTTACTGGTACTTCTGTTTGCTCTTCGCGTGGTCGCATCCGTACGTCCTTGAAAATGAAAACCTGTTGACTTGCCGTAAGCGCATTCATGGCCGAAACCGGCGGCTACGACTCTCCCTCGTCCGATCTAGGGTGAGCTACTGCAAGCGAACACCATCATCACGCAGCCTGTCCAGGTAGTCCGCCCAGCGCTGCATCATTTCGCGCCGAGCCGGCAAATGCTTGGTGCGGTTGTAGGCGCGCCCGTTCGGGTCTTTGACGGCATGCGCCAGCTGGTGCTCGATCAGATCGACACGCTCCCCTAGCACTTCATCCAGCATCGTGCGGGCCATCGCGCGGAAGCCGTGGCCGGTCATTTCCTCTTTGCTGTACCCAAGGCCGCGCAGCGCCGCATTGACGGTGTTCTCGCTCATGCACTCACGCGGCGTGCGCAGGCTTGGGAAGACGTAGCGACCGTCTCCCGTTACTGAATATAACTTGCGCAAGATGGCCACGGCCTGCCGCGCCAACGGGACGATGTGCTCGACATGCATTTTCATTCTCGCGGCCGGGATGCGCCACCCTGCCCCATCCAGATCGATTTCCACCCATTCCTGCTTGATGCGATGGGCAGAGTCATAAGCTTCGCGAGCCTCCACTTTCTGCGCCACGGCCAATACGTCCCGTGGCTTGATCATGGAAATCGGCCGCTTGCCGATAAGAGGAAACACATCGTCCTTGACGAGGGCGACCTCGGGATAGGTGCCCAGCGCCATCGTCTTGCGCTTGTTGAGGTATCGGTAGTCGAGCCGCCAGTACTTGCCCTGCGGTTTGACGTGAATGTAGAGTCCGCCGCCGTCGTAATGCTTATCGCCGCTCGGCTTGCTTGCCTTGGCGAAACGAACAAAGGTGCCGGTGAGTGCCATGGGAGCCTCCCTCTGTCGGTATACAAAATCGAACTCAGCAACGAGATACCGTCAAAAGTGTCGGTATATGTCCTTGGTTTTATGTTAACCCCTCGGATTTTCAAGGACAACAAAAAACCCGCTTCTCCCATGAGGAGAGCGGGTTTTTAGACTTCTTGGTATTTCTTACTGCTGAGTTCTGGTGCCGCTTGCCGGAATCGAACTGGCGACCTTTTCATTACGAATGAACTGCTCTACCAACTGAGCTAAAGCGGCGAAGTCGCACATTCTAACAAATATTTCCTGCTACACGCTAGCCCCAACACGATAAATTTTGGCCATGCTGCAAAAATGTCATTGCTTTGTGCGATTTTAAAGCTTGTCAGCCTGCGTGGTAACCCGTCACCACCGCCACTTCGTCGCGCGAACCCAGGAACACCGGCACGCGCTGGTGCAGTTTGTGCGGCTGGATGTCCATGATACGGTTCTGTCCATCGGTGGCCGCGCCGCCCGCCTGTTCAACGATGAAGGCCATCGGATTCGCCTCGTACATCAAACGCAGCTTGCCTGGCATCGACGTGTCGCGCGTGTCCGCCGGGTACATGAAGATGCCGCCGCGGTTCAGGATGCGGTGCACGTCGGCCACCATCGAGGCGATCCAGCGCATGTTGAAGTTGGTGCCGCGCGGGCCGGTGTCGCCAGCCAGCAGCTCGCTGACGTAGCGCTGCACCGGAGCATGCCAGTGGCGCTGGTTCGACATATTGATCGCGAATTCCTTGGTCTTGGCCGGGATCTGCATGTCGCGCTGCGTGAGCACCCACGAACCCATCTCACGGTCCAGGGTGAAGCAGTTGACGCCATTGCCGGTGGTGAGCACCAGCATGGTCTGTGGGCCGTACACGGCGTAGCCTGCTGCCACTTGCTTGGTACCTGCCTGCATGAAGTCCGCTTCGGTCGGCTGGCCCATGCCTTCAGGCGCCTTCAGCACCGAGAAGATGGTGCCGATCGAGACGTTGACGTCGATGTTCGACGAGCCGTCCAATGGGTCGAACAGCAGCATGTATTCGCCTTTTGGATAGCGGTTCGGGATCGGGTGGATCGATTCCATCTCTTCCGACGCCATAGCGGCCAGATGGCCGCCCCATTCGTTCGCTTCCAGCAGGATTTCGTTGGAGATGATGTCCAGCTTCTTCTGCACTTCGCCCTGGATGTTTTCGGTGTCGGCGGTGCCGAGCACTTCACCCAGCGCGCCTTTGCCCACCGAGTGGCTGATGGTTTTGCAGGCGCGTGCTACCACTTCGATCAGCAGGCGCAGTTCGGCCGGGATCGTGTTGTTCTGGCGCTGTTCTTCCACCAGATATTGTGTGAGGCTGATGCGTTTCATGGTTTCCCTTGAGGTGAAAATAAACGATATAAATTATTATGCTTAATCGGCGAGCGCTTTGGTGACCACTTCCAGCACGTCGTTCGACAGCTTGGCGCGGCCGGCGACTTTCTCCAGCGCGCGCTTCATCTTTGCCTGCAACGCCGGCGCGTAACGGCGCCAGCGGTCCATGCCGCGCGCCAGGCGTGCCGCTACCTGCGGGTTGATCGCGTCCAGCTTGATCACGAACTCCGCCCAGAATTCATACGCGCTGCCGTCCGCCGCATGGAACTGCGACGGGTTGGCGCTGATGAAACTGAAGATCAAACTACGCGCGCGGTTCGGGTTCTTCAGCGTGAAGGCAGGATGCTGCATCAGCTTGCGCACGGCGGCCACGTTGGTGGTCGGCGCGGCCGCCTGCATGGCGAACCATTTGTCGATCACCAGCGCCTCGTTTTCGAAGTCCTGGTAGAACGCCTTCAGGTACGGGCCCGCTTCGGCGCCGCTGTGGATCATCGACACCAGCGCGGCGGAACGGTCGGTCATGTTACCGGCCTTTTCGAACTGCTGCTGCGCGAGCTTCAGTTCCGCCATGTCCGGCGCCACCATCAGGTAGGACAGGCACAGATTCCTCAGCGCGCGCTTGCCGGCCGACAGTGCGTCCGGGCTGTAGGCGCCGGGCGTCTGGTTGGCGTGGTATTGCGCCAACAGCTCGGGCTTCAGCGCCGCGCCGATGGTGCGGCGCATGAACTGGCGCGCCACGTGGATCGCCTGCGGATCGACCACGTCCATCTGCTCGGCGATGATGATTTCCGACGGCAGTATCAAGGCCAGCTCGCGGAAGGCCGGGTCGAGCGTCTCGTCGGTCAGCACGGCGCGCTGGGCGTTGATGAAGGTGGCGTCCAGTTTCAGGCCGGCGTCGCTGCCGCCGGCCAGCGCCACTTGCGCGGTCAGTTTCAGCAGGCGCTCCATCGCCAGACGCTGGCCCGCTTCCCAGCGGTTGACCGGGTCGCTGTCATGGCTGAACAGGTGTAGCAGCTCGTCGTCGGTGTAGTCGTATTCGAGTATCACCGGCGCCGAGAAGTCACGCAGGATCGATGGCGTCGGCCGTTCGTCGACGTGGCGGAAGCGGAAGATCTGCTCCTGCTCGGTCAATTCCAGCACCACCGTATGTACGTCACCCTTGGCGCCCTTGGCGTGTTTGCCGCCTTCCAGCGTCAACGGCAGGTCCTTGCCGCTGGCGCTCAGCAGGCCGACCGCCACCGGAATGTGGAAGGGCAGCTTGTCGGCCTGGCCGGCGGAGGCCGACGAGGACGCAGGAGCACGCTGGCTGAGGATGATGTCGAAGTTGCGCTTGACGGCGTCGTAGCGGGTGCGCGCCGTGACGATGGGCGTGCCGGCCTGCGAGTACCAGCGTTCGAACTGGTGCAGGTCGCGGCCGTTGGCGTCGGCCATGGCGGCGCGGAAGTCGTCGCATTCGACGGCCTGGCCATCGTGGCGCTTGAAGTACAGGTCCATGCCCTTGCGGAAGCCGTCGCGGCCCACCAGGGTCTGGTACATGCGCACCACTTCGGCGCCTTTTTCATACACGGTGACGGTGTAGAAGTTGTTGATCTCGACGAAGGAGTCGGGCCGCACCGGGTGCGACATCGGGCCGGCGTCCTCCGGGAACTGGGACTGGCGCAAGGTGCGCACCTGGTCGATGCGGGTGACGGCGCGGCCGCTGTCGGTGCCGATCATGTCGGCGGAAAACTCCTGGTCGCGGAACACGGTCAGGCCTTCCTTCAGCGACAGCTGGAACCAGTCGCGGCAGGTCACGCGGTTGCCGGTCCAGTTGTGGAAGTATTCGTGGCCGACCACCGCCTCGATGCCGGCATAGTCGACGTCGGTCGCCACGCGCGGGTTGGCCAGCACGAACTTGGTGTTGAAGATGTTCAGGCCCTTGTTCTCCATCGCGCCCATGTTGAAGTCGCCCACGGCGACGATCATGAAGCGGTCCAGGTCCAGCTCCAGGCCGAAGCGTTGCTCGTCCCAGCGGATCGAGTTCTTCAGCGACTGCATGGCATAGTCGGTCTTGTCGAGGTTGCCCTCTTCCACCCACACTTGCAGCAGCACCTCACGGCCGGACTGCAGCGTGTAGCGTTCTTCCTGGCAGACCAGGCGCGCCGCCACCAGCGCGAACAGGTAGGACGGCTTCTTGAACGGGTCTTCCCACTTGGCGTAGTGGCGGCCGTCGCCGAGGTCGCCCTCCTCGATCAGGTTGCCGTTCGACAGCAGCACCGGATAGGCAGCCTTGTCGGCGCGCAGCATCACGGTGTACTTGGCCATCACGTCCGGACGGTCCGGGAAGTAGGTGATGCGGCGGAAGCCTTCGGCCTCGCACTGCGTGAAGAAATTGCCGTTCGAGACGTACAGGCCGGACAGGCTGGTGTTTTGCACCGGCGCGCACAGCGTTTCGATTTCCAGCACCACCTTGGCCGGGGCCTTGCGGATGATCAGCATGCCGCCGTCCTGATGGTATTCCGTCGGCGCCAGCGGCTTGCCGTTCATGCGCAGCGCCACCAGTTCGATCTCCTCGCCGTGCAGCACGATATCGTTGCTCGCACGTCCCCGGCCGGCCGGGTTCTGCCGCATGGTGATGCGGTTGGCGACCACCGTGCGGTCGGGATCGAGGTCGAAGCCCAGTTCCACGGTATCAACCAGGTAGGCGGGGGCGGTGTAATCTTTGCGGAATATCGTCTTAGGACTGCTGTCTGTGCGCATTGGAGGACTCTGGTGACGGAAGCAAAAGCCTATTTTACCAATACCAGCAGCAGGAGGACGGGCGAATTGCCTGCGGGCGCCGCAGATGAGCGCATATAAGTTGCTGGTTTCCACCTTGCCGTAACATTCTGTAATAATCGTGCAGGGTGCGGGCGACCGTCGTAGACTTAGTACTGGAAAATACCGTCTGAACAGAGAGGGGCACTATCATGAAATATCTCGCCATGCTGGCGACCGCCGCAGTCATGCTGCTGAGCGGCTGCGCCACCACCATCCGCAGCGATGTCACGGCCTTCAACGCCTGGCCGGCCGACATCCAGGACAAATCCTATGCGTTCGAAGCCCCGCAGGGCGCGGACGACACGCTGGAATACCGCAGCTATCAAGTGCTGGTAAGCAACGAACTGGGTAAGCTGGGCTTCCACCAGGTCGTCGACAAGCAGCAGCCAAAGTTGCTCATTGGCATGAAATTCAACACCATCGACCATCCGGTGCGGGTGCTGGAGGCGGAAGATCCGTTCATGGGGCCGTATTGGGGTCCGGGCTACGGCCGTTACGGCTGGGGTTATTCGCGCTGGGGCTACCGTCCGTTCTTCTACGACCCTTACCGCTACGGGCCGATGTATGTGGAAGAGCGCGTCAAGCATGAATACCAGCGCCAGCTGCGCGTGACCATCAACAGCATCGACGGCCGCAAGCTGTACGACGTCACCGTGCAGAACACCAGCCGGGTGCAGGCCACGCCGCATGTGATGCCGGCGCTGGTGCAGAGCGCTTTCACCGGCTTCCCCGGCGTGAGCGGCGTGCCGCGCCGGGTCGACCTGACGATCGAGCCGAAGACGGAAACCGTGCAAGCCACGCCGGCCAAGGCCGGCTAAAACAGTCGAATGTCAGACTTGACCCTGAACCTTCCCCTCAAATTTCTTGTAAACATTTGAGGAAGCTGTTAACTTTCTATCTT
>NZ_JBWKQE010000029.1:0-85880 GCF_059418605.1 Duganella sp. GW821-FHT07G03 | reverse complement strand
ATGGTTCAGGTCCATGTGCCGCAAGGTGTGGGGGTTCGAGTCCCTCCGTGGGCACCACAAAATTCCGCAAAAAAGCCTCCATCGAGCTGAAAAGCAGATGGAGGCTTTTTTCATTACAGCGCCGCTTTGACGGCTTCCGCCAGCGTGATGGTCGGATGGCCGATCAGCCTGCCCAGCGTGCCGCTGCGGTCATCCAGCGCGCCCTTGGCGGCCTGCGCATCCGAATCGGCGATCAATTCTGCCAACGGCGCCGGCAGGCCGACCCCCACCAGCATCTCGCGATACTCCTGCTGCGGCAGGTTATGGAAAGGGATGTGCTTGCCCGACTGGCGCGACACTTCGTCCGCCAACTCGCCCAGCGTGAAGCCATGATCCCCCGCCAGCTCATACACTTGCTCGACCGCCTGCGTGCTGGTCAGCACGGCGGCGGCCGCGTCGGCGTAATCGGCGCGGGCCGCCGCCGCGATCCGCCCCTCCCCGGCGCCGCCGGCCAGCGCGCCATGCGCCAGCGCCCCGCCCAGGCCGCCCGTGTAATTTTCCACGTACCAGCCGTTGCGCAGCAAACTGTACGGCAAGCCGGAGGCGCGCACCGCCGCCTCGGTCTCGCGGTGCTCGGCCGCCAGCGCCAGCGTCGACGTATCCGCATGCAGCACGCTGGTGTAGGCCAGCAGGCCGGCCTTGGCGCGCACGGCGGCGTCGATGACGTTGCGGTGCTGCGGGCCGCGCTGACCCAGTTCGTTCGACGAGATCAGCAACACCTTGCTCGCGCCGTGGAAGGCGGCGTCCAGCGAGGCCGGATCGTTATAGTCGGCGCGCCGCACCTGCACGCCCTGCGCTGCCAGGTCGGACGCCTTGGCGACATCGCGCACGGCGGCGACGATCTGTGCGGCAGGGACGGATTTCAGCAGGCGGGCGATCACCAGACGGCCCAGTTGGCCACTTGCACCAGTAACGATAATCATGTTGTTTTCCTTCGAATAGGCTGCCACGGGGAGGTTTCCGCGCGGTTGGGTCTATAATAAGACCTATACTTACGAATTGTAAGTACGTACAATTTGGTAAGTACCCCTGACCGGAGGAAGAACAATATGAACCCAAGCAAATCCAGCCGCTCCCTGCGCAAAGCGCTGGCCGGCAAGCCGGGCGCCCCGCGCGCCCATGTGCTGGCGGCCGAATGCCCGTCGCGCGCCGTGCTGGGCCACATCACCAGCCGCTGGGGCGTGCTGGTGCTGGTGGTGCTGCTGGACGGCACCCACCGTTTCAGCCAACTGCGGCGGGAGATCGGCGGCGTCAGCGAGAAGATGCTGGCGCAGACGCTGGACGCGCTGGCCACCGACGGCATGGTGCTGCGGGTGGCGCATCAAGTGGTGCCGCCGCACGTGGAATACAGCCTGACGCCGCTGGGGCGCCAGGCGGCCGAGCGGCTGGAAGTGCTGGTCGACTGGATCGAGGACAACTTCCCGCTGATCCGGCAAGCCCAGCAAGACGCGACGCTGGCGGCGGCCTAAGCCTAAGCCAGCAGAAAGGCTTGACCCGGCCCGCCCATCCTGTGACACTGGCTGCTATCACGTACTGCGGAGCGGATACCCTCACCCATGCAGCCGTCACTCCCCCATCAGCCCAACATCGTGTTGATCGCCACCAACACGAACTACGACCTCGCCTTGCTTAGAATCATGCTGGCCCGCCACGGTTTGGAGGTCGAGCTGGTGCGGCGCGGCGACGAAGCGCTGGCGCTGGCCGCCGGCGGCAAGGTCGCGCTGGCCTTGCTCGACGTGGCGCTGGCCGGCAGCGCGCGGCTGGAACTGTGCCTGCGCATGCGCGCCGCCTGCGGCGACAGGCTGCCGCTGTTCCTGCTATCCGGCAGCCCCAGCCCCGACGAGCGTGAGCGCGCCCGCGAAGCCGGCGTCAGCGCCTACCTGCCGCTGTCGCTGCCCACCGAAGACATCGCCGAACGCGTGCTGCTGGAGCTGAAAGTGATCGCCCCAGCCCCGCCGGCGGCCGACATGCCGACCATGGCGACGCTGGAAGTCAATTACCACCACATGCTGTCCGGCTCGCCGGACGCCATCTTGCTGATGCAGCGCGGCAGCAACCGCGTGCTGGACGTCAACCGCCAGACCCGCCTCCTGTTCGGCGCCACCGAGACCGAGCTGGTGCAAGCCACCCTGCCCGCGCTGTGCCCGCCGCAACAGCCGGACGGGCGCAGCTCGGCCCAGGCCTTCGCCGGCTACGTCGACCAGGTGATGGCCGGCGGCGTGCAGGTGTTCGAGCTGACGGTGCTGCACAGTTCCGGCCGCGGGATCCCGTGCGAACTGCGCATGGTGCCGCTGAACACGCCCGAACACCGCCTGATGCATGTGCGCATCGTCGACATCAGCAGCCGCAAGCTGTCCGAGCAACTGCGCGACGGCAAGAACCAGGTGCTGGAAATGATCGCGCGCGGCGCGCCGCTGGCCGACACGCTGGAACGCCTGACCCTGCTGATCGAATCGCAGGCGCCGCCAGTGCTGTGCTCGGTGATGCTGGTGGCGCCGGACGGCGCCCGGCTGCTGACCGCCGCCGCCCCCAACCTGCCGGCCGACTACCTGGCGGCCATCGACGGCATGGCGTCCGGTCCGCTCGCGGGCTCCTGCGGCACCGCCGTGCACCGCAAGGAAACGGTGGTGGTCAGCGACACCTTCAACGATCCGCTGTGGGCGCCGTTCAAGGACATCGCGGTCCAGTACAAGCTGCGCGCCTGCTGGGCCATGCCCATCCTGCTCGACCCCGGCACGGTGTTGGGCAGCTTCGCCATGTACTACCGCGAGCCGCGCAGCCCGACCGAGGACGACCGCCGCCTGATCAAGGCCGCCAGCCACCTGGCCGGCATCGCCATCGCCAGCACCCGGCGCGAGGCCGAACTGCTGCGCCACCGCGAACACCTGGAAGAGCTGGTGCAGGCCCGCACCGCCGAGCTGCTGCGCGCGAAAGAGGAAGCCGAACACACCAACGAAGAGCTGACCGCGGCGCTGGAGAACCTCAGCCTGACGCAGGAAGAACTGGTGCGGCGCGACAAGCTGGCGGCGCTGGGCGCACTGGTGGCCGGCGTGGCCCACGAGCTCAACACGCCGATCGGCAACTGCCTGACCATGGCTGGCAGCATGAGCGAACGCACGGCCGAGCTCCAGCGCGACCTGGAGGGCGGGCTGCGGCGCTCGGCGCTGAAAACCTATCTGCAACAAGCCGCCGACGCCGACGCCGTGGTGATGCGCAACCTGAACCGCGCCGCCGCGTTGGTGGCCGGCTTCCGCCGCATCGCGGTCGACAGCGCCAGTTCGCAGCGCAGCCGCTTCGTGCTGGGCGACCTGGTGGCCCAGTTGCTGCAATCGACCCAGGCCGCGATCGAGCAGCATGGCATAACGCTGGTCGAGGAAGTCGAACACTGGCTGGAGCTCGACAGCTATCCCGGCCCGCTGGCCCAGGCGCTGGAAAACCTGATCGACAACTGCATCACGCACGGCTTCAACGGCCGCAGCCACGGCACCATCACGATCCGGGCGCAAGATACCGGCAACGGCGAGATCGCCATGTCGGTGACCGACGATGGCGACGGCATCCCGAGCGCCAACCTGCCACACATCTACGATCCCTTCTTCACCACCCGGCTCGGCGCCGGCGGTTCCGGCCTGGGTTTGTACATTACACACAACATTGTCACCGGCGTGCTGGGTGGGCACATCGACGTCGTCAGCCAGCTGGGCGCCGGCACCACCTTCACCATGCGCCTGCCCCGCGTGGCCCCACTGTGACCCGGACTCAACAATTTTCCTTCGCGCAATTATTGCAGCCGTATAATAGGTTGTATCAGACCGGCAAACAGCCGGCGCCTAGCGGAGAGACCCGTCCCGTGCACCCACATCCTGCCCAGCCTGCAAAGATGGACATGGCAAGCCTGCGCTGCGAATTCAGCGACGCCACGGCCGAACGCGCCTTCCTGCGCCACCACTTGGCCATGACGCAGGCGCAATTGCGCGTGACCTTTGTCTTCTGTTCCCTGTTCTACCTGTGCTTCGCCGTCACCGACGTGATCTGGCTGGGCTACAGCTCGCGCACGGCGGTGCTGGTCAGCGCGCGCCTGCTGGTGGCGGCCGCCGCGCTGGCCAGCCTGGTGCTGCTGCGGCGCCGGCCCGATTCCATCCCCGTCACGCGCGGCGTGGCCAGCGTGGTCGAGATGGCGGGCGCGGCCGGCTTCCTGCTGATCGCCGCACTGCGCCCGGGCGAGTTCTCGCTGCACGCGATTTCGATGTCCATCGTCATCATCGTGATCTACATCTACATTCCCAACCGCCTGCTGTACGCGGCCGCGGTCGCGGCGCCGGCCACGCTGGGCTTCATCGTGCTGGCCCAGCAGCTGGGCGACCTGCGCCGGGTCGAGCTGGCGACGATGGCGGCGCTGCTGACGCTGACCAATGTGTTCGGCTACGTGGCGGCGCGCCGCTACCAGCTGCTGCTGCGCGACGAATACAGCGCGCAGACGGTGCTCAAGAACCTGTCGGTGCGCGATCCGCTGACCGGCTGCTACAACCGGCGCCACCTGCACGAACAGCTGCTGGAAACGGAAATCTCGCGCGCCCAGCGCTACCGCCTGAGCCTGGCGGTCATCATGAGCGACCTGGACCACTTCAAGGCGGTCAACGACACCTACGGCCACAACGGCGGCGACGCCGTGCTGCAACGCTTCGGCGCCCTGCTGCAATCGATGACGCGCGACGGTGTCGACAGCGTGGTGCGCTACGGCGGCGAGGAATTCCTGCTGATCCTGCCGGAGACCGACCTGGCCGGCGGCGTCCTGCTGGCCGAACGCCTGCGCCACGCGCTGGCCGACACGCCGGTCGAGTACGCTGGCCAGCAGATCCATATCACCGCCAGCTTCGGCGTGGCCAGCGTCGACTTCGCGACCTCCACCCATGAAGCCCACCTCAACATGATCGCCTCTGCCGACGAATTGCTGTACGCTGCCAAGAACAGCGGCCGCGACCGCGTCTGCTCACGACAACTGGTGTAGAACATGATCCACATCAAGCGATACACGCTGGCCGCCGCCATGCTGACACTGTGCTGCACCAGCCTCAACGCCGGTCCGGCGCCGTGGTATAAGTGGCGCAGCAAGATCGACAACTATCTCAGCTGCTCGCAGACGCCGCTGGGACCGGGCTGGGAAAAAGACTCGGGCCCCTATAAAGATAGCCGTTGCGAAAAGTTGGTTCTTGCTAAATAATGGGGTCGCAATAACAGGGGGAACCCCGGGGCATTACTGGCTACATTTCATCACTTTGAGGAGACTGTATGTTTACAAATCCCGAACAATTTGCCAACGCCACCAAAGCACTGTTTGAATTTCAGCTTGAAACCTTCAACAGCCTGACCAGCAAAGCTGTGCAAGGCGTCGAGCAAGTCGTCGCCCTGAACATGGCCACCGCCAAAACCCAGCTGGAAGACGGCCTCGCCACCGGCAAGGAAATCAGCCAGGCCACCGATCCCAAGGCCGCCATGTCGCTGGCCGCCGCCAAGCTGCAACCAGGCGTGGCCGGCGCCGCCGCCTACAACCAGCAACTGGGCGGCATCATCGCCGAGATCCGCGAAGAATTCACCCGCGCCGCCGACGCCCACATGACCGAAGCCAAGAGCACGCTCAGCGCGCTGATCTACGACGTCACGAAGAACGTGCGTCCCGGATCGGAGAACGCGGTGCAGATCGTCAAGACCGCGATCGACAACGCCTTCAGCGGCTACGAGCAGGTGACCAAGGCCACCAAGCAGGCGGTCGAAGCGGTGGAAACGCAAATCGCCAAGGCCAGCGCCCTGGTCGATCAAAACACCGACAAGCCAGCCAAGGCCGCGAAAAAATAAACCCGTTCAACTCCCCGCACCAGCCAGGCCCGCGCGCCTGGCTTTTTATTTTTCTGGGCGTCAGCCACCAAATACGATACACTGTACATAAACACAGTTATCGCGGCAGCTTATTCCAGCAATGATCAAAGTTCTAGAAAATCCCTTGTACTACCTGGACAACTTCCATCAGGTACTGACGTGGATAGGCGACCGCTACGACGACCTGCTGACCGCCGAGGAGCGCGGCTTCCTCGCGGCGTTTCCCACCCTGCCGCTAGCCTCACGCGCGCTGTTCGTGCGCATGGTGATGCGCAAGGGCACGGTGTTCCGCGCCAGCAAACTGGCGTACGCCGAGATCGGCAGCACGCATGAAGCGGCCCGTCCGTTGGCAGCGCTGGGACTGATCGAGGAAGACCCCGCGCTGAACCTGGACCAACTGTTCGAACTGCTGCAAAAACCCGAGATCGGCAAGATCTTCCAGCTGCCCCCGCACCTGCGCCAGCTGCGCAAGGCCGAGCAGCTGGAAGCGCTGCGCGCGCAGTACGAAGGCGAACACCGCTACTCCGGCTGGTACCAGGGCTCGGGCGACCACTGCTACCGCAACCTGACGCAGGAACTGTGCGACCGCCTGCGGCTTATCTTCTTCGGCAACTACCACCAGGACTGGACCGAGTTCGTCCTGTCCGACCTCGGCATCTACCAGTACGAAAAGGTCGACTTCTCGCCGGCCGCGCGCGGCTTCCGCAGCCGCCGCGACATCGACGACTTCCTCGCGCTGCACCGCTGCCACGAACGCTTCATCGAAGGCGAAGCGCCGGCCGACGTGATCCGCGACCTGCCGCCCTGCCCGGCCGACAACGAATGGCTGCGCAGCCGCCGCGACAAGCTGACCTTCCAGATCGCCCAACACCTCGAAAAGCTGGCCGACTGGCCGGCCGCGCACGCGCTGTACGCCGGCTGCAACTACCCCGGCGCCCGCGCGCGCGCCGTGCGCGTGCTGGAAAAAGACGAACAGCCGCGCGCCGCCTTCGAGCTGCTGCAAGCGGCGCTGCAAGCGCCGGAGAGCGAAGCCGAACGCCAGCAACTGCTGCGCATGCAGCCGCGCCTGGCGCGCAAGCTGGGCCACGCCAAGCCGGCGCCGCACGCGCCCGCGCAACCGCTGCGCATCGACCTCAGCCTGCCGCCGCCGCAAGAAGCCAACTACGTCGAGTTCGTCGTGCGCGACCACCTGACGCGCGACGACGCCCCGGTCTACTACGTCGAGAACGCGCTGATCAATTCGCTGTTCGGCCTGCTGTGCTGGGACGCCGTGTTCAGCCCGATACCGGGCGCCTTCTTCCATCCCTACCACCGCGGCCCGGCCGACCTGCACAGCGCCGATTTCCAGCGCCGCCGCGCGCAGCAGTTCGCCGCCGCGCTGGCGCAGCTCGACAGCGACCAGTACCGCGCCACGATACGCGCCAACTTCGCCGCCAAGGCCGGCATCCAGTCGCCCTTTGTGTACTGGGAGACGCTGGACCCGGCGCTGCTCGACCTGGCGCTGGACTGCATCCCGGCGCTGCACCTGAAGCGCGCCTTCGAGCGCATCCTGGCAGACATCAAGGCCAACCGCAGCGGCTTCCCCGACCTGATCCAGTTCTGGCCGGCCGAGCGCCGCTACAACATGATCGAGGTGAAAGGCCCCGGCGACCGCCTGCAGGACAACCAGCTGCGCTGGATAGCCTACTGCGCCACGCACGACATGCCGATCTCGGTCTGCTACCTGCAATGGGCTGCATGAGCACACCTCGCTACACGATCGCCGTGCGCGCGCTGTGCGAGTTCACCGCCAAGACCGGCGACCTCGACCTGCGCTTCACGCCGTCGCCGACGGCGCAGGAAGGCATCGCCGGCCACGCCGTCGTGACGGCGCGGCGCGACGACGATTACCAGACCGAGCTCGCGCTGTCCGGCGACTTCGGCCCGCTGCGCGTGCGCGGCCGCGCCGATGGCTACGACCAGCGCGCCCGGCGCCTGGAGGAAATCAAGACCTACCGCGGCGACCTGAAGAAAATGCCGGACAACCAGCGCCAGCTGCACTGGGCGCAGGTCAGGATCTACGGCCACCTGCTGTGCGCCGACCAGGGCCTGGACCAGGTCAAACTGGCGCTGGTCTACTTCGACATCGGCAGCCAGAAGGAAACCGTGCTGCAGGAAGAGCACACGGCGGCCAGCCTGCAAGCCTACTTCGCGCAGCAATGCACGCTGTTCCTGCATTGGGCGCAGCAGGAAATGGCGCACCGCGCCGAACGCGACCTGCAACTGAAGGCGATGCGCTTTCCGCATGCCGACTTCCGTCCCGGCCAGCGCCAACTGGCCGAAGCCATGTACAAGGCCAGCAAGCGCGGCGTGTGCCTGCTGGCGCAGGCGCCGACCGGCATCGGCAAGACCGTCGGCAGCCTGTTCCCGATGTTGAAATCCAGCGCCGAGCACGGCGTCGACAAGCTGTTCTTCCTGGCCGCGAAAACCTCGGGCCGGCAGATGGCGCTGGACGCGGTCGACGTGATCCGCGGCGGCGCCCCGCTGCTGCCCTTGCGCACGCTGGAGATGGCGTCCAAGGCCAGCGCCTGCGTCAACCCGGACAAGGCCTGCCACGGCGACTCCTGCCCGCTGGCCAGGGGTTTCTACGACCGTCTGCCGGCCGCGCGCCAGGCCGCGCTGGACCTCATGCGGCCGCCCGCGTCCGCCGACGCCGCCCCCACCCTGCTCGCGCTGGACCGCGACACGCTGCGCGCGGTCGCGCTGGCGCACGAGGTCTGCCCCTACTACCTGAGCAGCGAGATGGCGCGCTGGTGCGACATCGTCATCGGCGACTACAACTACTACTTCGACCTCAGCGCCATGCTGCACAGCCTGACCCTGCTGAACGACTGGAAGGTCAACGTGCTGGTGGACGAGGCCCACAACATGGTGTCGCGCGCGCGCAAGATGTATTCGGCCGACATGGAGCACGCCGCGCTGCGCCTGCTGCGCAAGCTGGTCCCGGAAGAATTGAAGAAGCCGCTGGACCGCGTACACCGCCAGTGGAACCAGCTGGAAAAAGACCAGTCGGCCGAATACCAGTGCTACGCCGCGCTGCCGGAAAAGTTCATGGGCGCGCTGCAGACGGCGGCCACCGCCATCTCCGACTACATGGCCGACCATCCGTCGTATGTCGACGCGGACTTGCAGGCCTTCTACTTCAACGCGCTGCTGTTCACGCGGCTGGCCGAAAGCTTCGGCGAGCACGCGCTGTTCGATATCGAAAAGTCGGAAGGCGCGCGCGCCAGCCATTCCAACTCCGTGCTCTGCCTGCGCAACATCGTGCCGGCGCCCTTCCTCAAGCCGCGCTTCGAGAGCACCCACAGCACCGCGCTGTTCTCGGCCACGCTCAGTCCGTGGAACTACTTCGGCGACATGCTCGGCATGCCGGACACCACGGCCTGGGTCGACGTCGAATCGCCGTTCGTGGCCGAGCAGCTGTCGGTGCAGGTGGCCGCCCACATCTCCACGCGCTACCAGCACCGCCAGCAATCGCTGCGCCCGATCGCCGAGCTGATGGGCGAGCAGTACCGCCGCCAGCCGGGCAACTACCTGGCCTTCTTCAGCAGCTTCGACTACATGGACAAGGCCGCCAGCCAGTTCGCCGAACGCTATCCCGAGGTGCCGGTGTGGCGCCAGTCGCGCCGCATGGACGAGGCGGAACGGGCGCAGTTCCTGGCCCGCTTCACGCTCGACAGCGAGGGCATAGGCTTCGCCGTGCTGGGCGGCTCCTTCGGCGAGGGCGTCGACTTGCCGGGCGCGCGCCTGATCGGCGCCTTTGTCGCCACGCTGGGCCTGCCGCAGGTCAACCCGGTCAACGAGCAGATCCGGCTGCGCATGGACGCCATCTTCGGCGCCGGCTACGACTACACCTACACCTTCCCCGGCATGCAGAAGGTGGTGCAGGCGGCCGGCCGCGTGATCCGCACGCAATCGGACCGCGGCACCGTGCACCTGATCGACGACCGCTTCGGCCGTCCGGAAATACAACAGCTGATGCCGGCCTGGTGGCGCATCGAACGCGCCGCCGCCCCGGCAGGAGTATCGTTGCTAGCAGTTTGATAGTGATATGCAATCCACAGTCGCCGGTACGTCTGCTATATTTCTCCCACATACTAGCTGCGCCCCGCCTTCGCGCATCCTCGTAGATGTTGTGCGACTCACCCCGACTCCGTGAGCCTTCAGTTTCCAGGACTGCGGCCATGAGACCTCGGGAAAATACGCGTATTGCCGATGCGATCCAGCACGCCATCATCATCGACGCCACGGCGGGCGCCGCCCACGCATGGGCGTTTCTCAGCGCCCTGGGCGTCCCCGACCACACCATACTCCGTGTACTATCCGACCGCTCACGGCGGCGCGGCAGCCACCAGCATGTTCCTGACCGGCTGGAGAATATGTAGCATTGCATGGCGCAGAATGTCGCTATGTATTGCGTGTTAGAAAATGTAAATTTCAGCCACTGGCCTACTGTGCGCGATACCGTTTGGCATAACATTGAGCCGAACATATCGAATCAGCGAGGTGAACATGGGCGACTCCTTCCGGCTGGCGCCGACCCAACGTGCGGGCGTGGTGTGGCTGTCCGGCTTGTCCGGCGCGGGGAAATCGACCGTGTCCATTCAGCTCAACAGCATGCTGGCGGCGGCCGGGCTACGCACCGTGCTGCTCGACGGCGACCAGCTGCGGCAAGGCCTGTGCAAGGACTTGCGCTACAGCGCCAGCGACCGGCGCGAAAACCTGCGCCGCGCCGCCGAGGTGTGCCGCCTGTTCACCGAGACCGGCGCCATCGTCATCGCCGCCTTTGTCTCGCCGCTACAGGCGGACCGCGACATGGTGCGGGAACTGGTCGGTGCAGACTTCCTCGAAGTGTATTGCAGCGCGCCGCTCGAAGTATGCGAAGCGCGCGACGTCAAAGGCTTGTATGCGCTGGCGCGGCAAGGCCGCATTCCCGACTTCACCGGCGTCTCGGCGCCGTATGAAGTGCCACGCGCGCCGGAACTGATGCTCGACACGGCCGGTCAGCCGGTGCGGCAGTGCGCCGCGCAGATACTCAAGCTGCTCCATCAACGTCATATCATCAGCCTCCCATGCCTCAATTGAAAAAAGCCTACTCCGGCCGCGTCATCTTCGATCACCTACCCAAGACCGGCGGCAGCGCGGTCGCCCGTTGGCTGGCACGTGGCCTGGGGACGGGCTGCGTCTCGCCGCATAGCGACGACGAGCACCAGAGTCTGATACGCCGCCACGGCGGCCAGTACAGCGTGCTGTGCGCGCACGTCAGCTACCTCAAGGCGGAAGGCCTCGATCCACGCTATAGCTATGCGACGCTGTTGCGCGAGCCGCTGGACCGCATCCTGTCGTCGCTGTATTTCGCGCTGACCAACCATGGCGACGACCAACTGTGGGGAATGGTGCCGCTGGTGCGCCGCTTCCTCGACAGCGACGGCGCCGACCTGGCTGAGCGCCTGCTGCCGCATGTATCGAATCCCTACGTCGAGCATTTCTGCCGCATCGACGGCGACGGCACAGAGGACCCGCCGACGCGCCTGCGCAAGGCGTTGGCGGCGCTGCAGCGCTACGAGGTGGTGGGCGTCTACGAGCAGTTGAAAAGCTTCCTGGCGAGCTTCGGTGCGTTGCTGGAGCAGGCGGACATGCCGCAGCTGGAGCGCGTGAACGCCACCGTCAGCCGCCCCGGCGCGGCGCAGGTATCGCCCGCCTTGCGCGCGCGGCTGCTGGAACTCAATCAGCTCGACCTTCAGCTGTACCAGGCCGCGCGCGTCATCGCGGCCAGCAGGCCGGCGGCTGCGGCGACGGCAAGCCGCTGGCGACACTTCGAACGCGCGCCCGCCTACAGCGTGCGGACCTCCGACCTCGCCATCGCGCGGGCGACGCTGCGCGACGGCGATGAAATCACAGCGGGCAGCAGCCTGCACATTGATCTGGAGCTGACGGTCGCACGCCGCGTGCCGCAGCTGCTGTTGGGCATACACATCAAGGACAGCGACGGCCGCCTGGTCTACGGAGTCCACAGCGGCATGCTGGGCGCGTTGCAGGATGGCCTGGACGCCGGCCGGCATCGGCTGAGCTACCGCGTCACGGCGGCGCTGCCCGCCGGCAGATACACGGCGGGATTCGCGGTGGTCGAACTATTGAAAGACGGCCAGCGCGACCTGGCCTGGCACGATAGCCTGTGCGACTTTGAAGTGCAGCTGCCCGCATCGACCATGGGCATGGGTTATGCCGACCTGTCCGCGCAATTGCTGACGGATGCGGCGCCGCCGGTGGTCGATGCTGCGATCCTGCATGCACCCGGCGCGCTGCTGGCGCACACGCCGCCGCCGGCGTGGCGCCCGGCGAACGGCTGGCATGGCATGTGGATGTCGACGCCCCCACCGCGCCCGGGGCCTATCAGCTGGTGCTCACCGCGCTCCAGGAACACGTCGCGTGGTTCGAGCACCTGGGCTTTGAACCGGCGCGGCTGGTGCTGCGGGCGACCTGACGCTACTGAAGCACAGCGCGGATTTTCTGGTAGCCGCTGCGGCTGACCGGCACCTTGCCGCCGTCCTTGAGTATGGCGACATAGCTATCCTTGGTGGCCTGCTCGATGCGGTCCACGCAAGCGATGTTGACGATCCATGAGCGGTGGATGCGCAGGAACTGCTGCGCGTCGAGCTGTTCTTCCAGCTCCGCCATGCGCTGGTTCTTCAGGTAGGACTTGCCTTCCGAGCGTATCTGCACGTAGTCGTCCTGCGCTTCGATGACCTCGATCTTGTCGCTGTTGATGACGTGGACCTTGGCGCCGTCGCGTATCAGCACACGGCCCAGCGGCTTGTTGCGGCCGGCCACCTCGCGCACCATGCTGGCCAGCGCGGTATCCCCTTCCGGCTTGCCCAGATTACCGCGCGCATGCGCCAGCGCCTGGTCGAAGCGCTGCTGGCTGAAAGGCTTGAGCAGGTAGTCGAGCGCGTGGAACTCGAAGGCCTTGATCGCGTACTGGTCGAAGGCGGTGGCGAAGATGTAGCGGGTTTTGCCGCCCGCCAGCTCGGCCACCTCGAAGCCGTCCAGCTTCGGCATCTGGATATCCAGGAACACCAGGTCCGGCGCCAGCTCGGTGATCGCCTTGACCGCCTCGAAGCCGTTGGCGCATTCGGCCACCACTTCCACATCCGGATGCTCGGCCAGGTACTCGCGCACCACACCGCGCGCCAGCATTTCATCGTCGACGATAATGACACGCATACTCTACTCTCCCTCTTCGCCTGTGTGCGCGGGCATCGCGATGTCCACGCCAAAGCTGTTGTCGACACGTCCCCAGTGGATGCTGGCTTCGTGTTTGTAGGCGCCGGACAAACGCTGGCGCACATTGCTCAAGCCGATGCCGTGGCCATCGCTGCGGATGGACGCCATGTCCGCGTCGACCGGATTGTCGACGCGGATGTGCAGCATCGAACCGGCGCGCCGCGCCGTCACCCGTATCGTGCCGCCGTCCGGCATATTGCAGATGCCGTGCTTGACGGCGTTCTCCACCAGCGGCTGGATGATCATCGGCGGCACCAGGCAGGCGACCGCCTGGTCCTCGACCTGCTCCTCGACCTGCAGGCGCGCGCCGAAGCGTACCTGCTCGATTGCCAGGAAGTGGCGTATCAGCCGCATCTCCTCGCCCAGCGTGACTTTTTTATGCGCCTCCATGCCCAGGCTCTGGCGGAAGAAGCTGGCCAGTTCCAGCGTCATGCGGCGCGCCGCCTTTGGGTCCTGCGAGGTCAGCGCGCTGATCGAATTGAGGCTGTTGAACAGGAAGTGCGGATCGATCTGCGTGCGCAGCATGCGCAGCTCGGCCTCCTGCGCCATCAGCAGCGATTCCAGCTCGCGCTGCTCGGCGCCCTTGGCGCGCACGAATTCGATCACCAGGTAGTGCACCGCCGCCGCGAAGCCGTACAGCAGGATGCCCAGGCCGACGATCAGCGCCGACAGCTGCGGGCTGAATGCGATGCCGGCCCACGAGACATCGAGCATCAGACAGGCGCCGTTCCAGGCGCGCCCCACCGCCAGCCACAGGAAGCCCGACACCACCGCCGCCACCGTCAGCACCAGCGCGGTGGCGCCGGGCCGGCTGCCGCCCAGCGGATAGGCGCGGCACAGGTAGTAGGACGAATAACCCGCCGCGAACGCGTACAACAGGTTCAGCGGAATCGCGAACATCATGGCGTTGGCGGCCGGCGCATCGTTCGCCAGCGAGATCACGCCGCCCAGCGCGATCCCCAGGAACAGCCACACCAGCAGGTAGATGGTGATGCCGCGCCGGCTGGAGGAAATCTCCTGCATGCCTAGTTACGCACTTCCAGGCCGCCCATGATGGCGTAGCCGCGCACGATCAGGCGCTTGCCCGGCGTGGCCGGCGGCACGGTCTTTTCTTCGAAGCCACCCATGATGGGCGTGCCTTGCAGGACCACGGTCCAGTCGATCGGCACCTTGATGGTGATCCCGCCGAACATCGAGAACACGTTCAGCACCGCCTCGCCGTTGATCGAACTTTGTCGCAGGTCCAGGTCGCAGCCGCCCATCACCGTGGTGATCTCGCCGCCGCGGAAGTCCGGCGACGTGATGCGGCGCTTGAAGCCGCCCATGACGGCCGTGATGTTGATGACGGCGTCGTCGCTGCTCGTGTCCAGCAGCTCGCCGCGCTGCTCGAACAGCCAGCGGCTGTTGGGGGACCGGAACACCACCGACAGGCCGGCGGCGATCAGCAGCAGCGGCCACAGCGAGCGCCAGCTGATGGAGATGAAGCCGGTTTCCTTCAGCAGCATCATGCCGCCGACCAGGATCAGCGCGCCGCCGACGATGGCGCCGGACGACGACCGGGTTTGCAGCACCTTCAGGATGCCGAAGAAGATCAGCGCGGTGGGCCACAGGTGTAGCGTGAATTCCAGGTCCAGCCAGCCGAGGTTATCGAGCAGGAAGATCATGCCCATGGCCACGACAAACAGGCCGACCACCATCTGCGAGGCCGGATTCCTTTGACGTTTGTCTCTCATTTTCTCTCTCATTTCGACTCCCTGGTCGCTGCGAAGATATTGTCCAGCAAAGGCCGCAACAGCATGCCGACGCCGGTGGCCACCACCAGCGCAGGCCAGGTTTCGCCGAAGCCCCAGCCCCAGATGTGGTTGAACGATACATACCACCAGCCGGCGAAGAAGATCTCCCACAGGCCGCTCAGAAAATAGCGCGGCGTGGTCGGCGGGATGATTTTGGTGAGGCCGGAAATGACCAGCAGCCAAGGCCACCAACGCCAGAAGTTCATCGGGTTGAAATCGAGGTCGATGATGTCGGCGCGGTCCAGCAGCAGCAAGCAGCCGGCGATGATCAAGCCGGTGCCCCAGACGATTTGCTGGCGCCAGCGGTAGGCGGTGTAGATACTCATGTTAGTCCCCCAAGTCGGTATGGATATAACAATACCGGGGAACGGCTGGCGGGGAAACCGCTATTCGGCGAACGGCGGAAAAGGGACGGTGAACGGCGAAAGCGGATCAGGAGCGGCCGTTGCCGACCTTGGCTTCAAACATCAGCATGCCCCAGCCCAGCTGGCGCCGGATCTCTTCCGGCGTGGGCGGCGGCTGGACTTCATGCGAGCGGCGCTCCAGATAGGCGCGCACCAGAAACTTCGAGGGATGAGTAGTCTGCGACATGATGGCCTCCCGGCGGCGACGCATTGTTGGTGCCGATACTTGAGGCTATCGGCTCACCTGCTGCCGGTATTCCCAAGCACGCAAGGCCAGTGTAGCGCCGCACCGGATGGCTATCTGTACGGCGCCGCACACTGGAAACCTCAGAGCTTCTGCTGCAGGAACTCGAGGAAGCAGCTGATGCGCTGGGCCAGCTGCGTGTTGCGATAGTAGACCGCGTGGATCTGCTGGCAGTAGCCGGTGTTGGCCTCCACCAGGATGGGCACCAGGCGGCCCGCCTCGATGTCGGCGCGGGTCATGAAGTCCGCCAGGCAGACCACGCCCTGGCCGGTCAGCGCCAGCTGGCGCAGCGTCTCGCCGCTGGAGGCGGCGATCGACGGCGTGATCGGCAGGCTGTTGCCAGCCGCATGGCGCAGCGGCCAGTTGTTGCCCTGCTCGTACTGGGCGAAGCCGATCAGCGAATGGCGCGCCAGGTCCTGCGGCGTTTCCGGCGTGCCGTGGCGGCGCAGGTAGTCCGGGCTGGCCAGCACGTGCAGCGGGCTCGAAGTGAGCGCGCGCGCATGCAAGGTCGAATCGGTCAGCGTGCCGATGCGGATGGCGATGTCGGTGCGGTGCTCGATCAGATCGGTGATCTGGTCGTTGCTGCTCAACTCCAGCTTGATCTCCGGGTACAGGGCGCGGAACTCGGCCATGTGCGGTACCACGCAATGCAGCATGAAGGGCGACGCGGCGTCGACGCACAGGCGTCCGGCCGGCTTCTGGCGGCGGATGCGGATCGACTCCTCGGCTTCTTCCATGGCGCCGAGGATGGCGCGCGCGCGTTCGAGGAACAGGTGTCCCTCTTCGGTCAGCTCCATGCGGCGCGTGGTGCGCGTCAGCAGCGACGTCGCCAGCTTGTCCTCCAGCCGCGACAGCGCGCGGCTGACGCCGGACGTGGTCTGGCCGAGGTGGACCGAGGCGGCACTGAGGGTGCCGCTGTCGATCACGGTGATAAACGTTTTCAGGTCGTCGGAATTAATATCCACTGGTGCTCTACTCTCGAAATCCAACAGTTGTACAGGTGCTTCACGCTACATACAGCAAGACCGCGCCGAAATGGCAGGCGCTGCCGCCCAGCACAAACAAGTGCCAGACGCCGTGGCCGTAGCTCCATTTGTGGTCGGTGACAAAGAAGGCGATGCCCACCGTGTACACCACGCCACCGGCCGCCAGCCAGGCGAATCCGCTCCAGCCCAGCGCGTCGATCAGCGGGCTGGCGCCAATCACGCCCACCCACCCCATCGCCACGTAGATAAGCAGCGACAGGACGCGCGCGCCCTTGGCAAACCAGATTTCCTGCAAAATGCCGATCAGTGCCAGGCCCCAGACCACGCCGAATAGCGACCAGCCCCACGCTCCACGCAGGCTGACCAGCGTGAACGGCGTGTAGCTGCCGGCGATGAGCAGGTAGATGGCGCAATAATCCATCTGCCGCAGCACGTCTTTGGCGCGGCCGCGCAGGCTGTGGTACAGCGTCGACGTCAGGTACAAGCCTAGGAGCGTGGCGGCATAAATGCTGAAGCTCACCACTTTCCAGGCGTCGCCGGTGCGCGCCGCCAGCACAATCAGCAAGGTGCCGCCGATTGCCGCGAGCGCGGCGCCCACGGTGTGAGTGATGCTGTTGAAGCGCTCTCCGTAATACATATGTGTTTCCAATACAGTGAGGCAGCGGCGGAAAGCTGCGGCCCCAAGCATTGTATAGCGCATTTCATAACGGTGCTGCCGGTTTCAAGCGAAGACCCACGCCACGCCACCTTGCGGACTGTCCGGCACGACCGTACAGAATTGGCAATTAGCAAAAACTTAATCGTAACATATAGAGAATTAATATAAAGCAATGTTACAAATTTTTAGACAACAGATTGACTGGCGTGCGACATGTGTCGCATAATCATCCCATCTGTCGCAAAGAGGTTTAGCCATGTCCACGTCCATCCCCATCCCATCCGTCAGCGAGCTGACCTTGCTCAAAGCACTATGGAAACACCAGCCGCTGAGCGCGCGCGAGCTGCACGACGCCGTCGCCGAAGAACTGGGCTGGTCGTTCTCCTCCACCCGCAAGACGCTGGACCGCATGCTCGACAAGCAGATGCTGGCCCAGCACACGGCGCACGGCGTCAACGTCTACAGCGCGCGGCTGGAAAAGGTCGGCACGCTGGCCGCCTTCGCCCGCGATTTCGGCACCCGCGTCATGGAAATGGCGGCGCCGCTGCCGGTCACCATGTTCACCGGCAGCAAGCTGGTCGACCAGGCTGAATTGGCGCAGCTGGAGCAGATGCTCCAGGACTGGCCGTCCGACGCGGCCGGCAAGCCATGATGCTGGTCTATGTGATGCTGTTCAAATGGATGCTGGCCAGTGTCAGCTGCCTGCTGGCCGGCGCGCTGGTGTGGGCGCTGCTGGCGGTCGCGCTGCGCCGCTGGCCGGCCTTGCTGCCGCGGCGCGCGCTCTGGCTGGCGGCACAAACCGTGACGGCCGGCGCCGCGCTGCTGGCACTGCTGCCGCACAGCGCGCAACACAGCCTGGCGCCGACGGTGACGTTGAGCGCAGCCGAATCCTCGGCCATCCGCTCCGGGCTGCCGGCGCTGGCGGGCGAGCGTAGCGCCGCCGGCAGGCCGGGCGACAAGATGTCCGGCGCCGATGCGACGGAGCCCGATGCCACCGCCGGCGATCTCGACCTGCCTCCGCTCCCCCTGCTCCTGCCCGCGCTGTGGACCTTGGTGTACGCAGCCGGCCTGGCATGGATGCTGGGCCGCCAGCTGCGCGCGCGGCGCGTCTGGCGCGGCTTGCTGGCCGCCTCGCAGCGCCTGTCGCCGGAGGATTTGCTGGCGCATGGCGCGTTCGACGGCGCCCAGCTGGCGGACATCGCTCGCCACCGCCTGGCCGTGATGGAAACCGACGCCGCCATTTCGCCGATGCTGGTCGGCGTGCGGCGCCCGGTGCTGCTGCTGCCGCGCCACCTGCGCGGCTTCAGCGCCGAGCAGCAGCACATGGTCATCGCCCACGAGCTGCACCACTGGCGCGCACGCGATCCGCTGTGCCTGGGCCTGGCGGCCTTGCTGCAAACAGTCTTCTGGTTCAATCCGGCGCTGCGCTGGATGAACGGCAAGATGGAATGGGCGCTGGAGCTGATCTGCGACCAGCGTGTGCTGGCGGGCCGTCCGCAACAGCAACGCAAACAATATGCCGCAGCCCTGCTGCTGCAATGGAAAGCGCAAACGGCCGCCATGCCGACCGGCGGCGTGGCCTTCGGCGGCGTCGATGGCGCCACCGCCGCCGCACGTATCCGCCAGATGCAGCAGGCGGCGCTGCCGGTGCTCAGCGGCGCGGTCGCCTGGAGCGTCGCCGCCTTGATGGCCGCCGTACTGGCCGGGGGCGCCATGCTGCAACCGGCGCTGGCCTTCACCACCAGCCAGCAGCCATACGCCGCGCCGGCGCCCGCCGATCCGCCGCTAGCGGCAAAAGCCACCGAAACCGCCTGGCGCAACCCGCTCGACAAAATGCGCGTCACAGGTTTGTTCGGCGTGCGCCGCACCGTGCTGGTGACGCCGCACAAAGGCATCGACATCGCCGCGCCGAGCGGCACGCCGGTGCATGCGGTGGCCGGCGGCGTGGTCGTCAGCGCCGGTGTGCTGACCGAAAACGGTGGCCGCTACGGCAAAACGGTCATCCTCCAGCACGGTGCCGAACGCTCGCTGTACGCCCACCTGACCAGCACGAACGTCAAAGCCGGCGCCATGGTGGAAGCCGGGCAGCAGATCGGCACCGTCGGCGAGACCGGCTTCGCCACCGGCCCGCACCTGCACTTCGAAGTCCGGCAGGATGCAGACCTCATCAACCCGGCCACCAAGCTGGCCAACCTGGACGCCTACACCACCAAGCGCGCCTTGCGCCTGCGCCAACAGCAGCAAGGCTACTAACCCAACGCCACCGATGCCCACCAAACCGCAGCCCCCACGCTGCGGCAAGGGGGGACTGTCGCCCGCGTTTTTGTAGACAAGGAAAATTATGCAACTACACCATATCGCCGGCAGCCTGCTGCTGGTCGCCGCCAGCGCGCACGCCGCCGACAGCGAACCGCAGCAGGTAAAAGTCAGCGGCCAGCGCGCCGACCAGCGCCAGCGCGAAACCACCACCAGTATCACCGTCAACCACGAGGAGATCGTGCGCCAGGGCGACCAGACGCTGGCCGACGTGCTGAAACGCCTGCCCGGCATCAGCATCACCGGCGTGCCCGGACGCGGCGGCACGATCAGCATGCGCGGCCTGGGCAACGGCTACACGCAGATCATGCTGAACGGCGAGCCTGTGGCGACGGGCTTTTCGCTCGATACCATCGAACCCGAGATGATCGAACGGATCGAAATCATGCGCAGCGCCACGGCGGAATTCAGCAACCAGGCGGTGGCCGGGTCGATCAACATCATCCTCAAGAAGGCCATCCGGCGCGGCCAGCGCACGGTGAGCGCCAGCCTGGCGCGGCACGCGGGCGTCGAGACGCCGGCGCTGTCGGCCACGCTGTCGGACCAGGACGGCGGCTACTCCTACAGCCTGGCCGCGACGCTGACGCGCAACCGCAGCGCGGCGACATTCAACGACCTGGAAGAACTGAGCGATGCACGCGGCGCCCTCGTTGAGCAACGCCGCACGGCCAAGGTGGAATCCGGCCGCGCCGACGCCCTCACCGTCACGCCGCGCCTGAACTGGACCTTCGCCGGCGGCGACACTTTGACCTGGCTGGGCTTCGCCAATCTGCGCCGCGTCGACAAGATGCATAGCGAGGACGAGACCGCGCTCGTTGGCCCACACAGCGAGTTCCCGCGCAGCCTGCACCAATTCGCGGCCAACTTCAGCATGCTGCGCAGCGACCTGAATTGGACCCATCTGTTGGAGAGCGGCGCCAAGCTGGAGACCAAACTGGGACTGAGCGACAACCGCCGCAAAGGCGGCTTCGATTTCAACGGCATGGACGCCGACGGCAAGCCCGCCGGCCGCCATCACGTCGATTCCGGGCCGTCGGAGACCAGCGTGACGGCCAGTGGCACCTACCGCCATCCGGTCGGCGAACGTCATGCGATTGCACTGGGCTGGGACGCCAGCCGCGCCGTGCGCAATGAAGACCGCAGCGAAACCCTGTTCGACGCCAGCGGCGCGCAGACCGGCAGCAACAACGCTGACTACCGCGCCAACGTCAATCGCCTGGCCCTGTTCGCGCAGGATGAGTGGCAGGTCACCGAGCGCTATTCGCTGTACCTGGGCCTGCGCCACGAAAGCCTGTCCACCTCCAGCCGCGCCGACGCCGCCAATGCGCCCGACGCGCTGGACTTGCGCTCGCAAGTGTGGAGCCCTTCGCTGCAATCGCGCTACCAGTTGCCGAACAAGGACGTGCTGCGGTTTGCACTGAGCCGCACCTACAAGGCGCCGCCACTGGCCCAACTGGTGCCACGCCGCTACACCAACGACAACAACAATAACCAGACCAATCCCGATGAACAGGGCAATCCCGATCTGCGGCCGGAGCTGGCCTGGGGCCTGGACGTGGCCTACGAACACTATCTCGGCGCGGGCGCGCTGCTCAGCGCCAGCACCTATATGCGGCGCATCCGCGACGTGACCTTGACCCACTTGTTCCAGCAAGACGGCGAGTGGGTCGAAGCGCCCTTCAACAGTGGCAACGCCAGCGTGCGCGGCATCGAGCTGGAAGCCAAGCTGCCACTGTCGCCCCAGCTGGACCTGCGCGCCAACCTGGCGCGCAACTGGTCGCGGCTGGACAGCGTGCCGGGACCGAACAACCGTCTCGAAAACCAGGTGCCGTTCACGGCCAACCTGGGCGCCGACTATCGCCTGCCCGACGCGGCTTGGACGTTCGGAGGAAACCTGAACTACCAGGCCGGCGGCCCGGCGCGGCAATCGGCGCTGGTGCAAATGAACACCAGCGCGAAACGCGAACTGGATCTGTATGGACTGTGGAAGCTGGATGCGAAGACGCAGCTGCGCATCTCGGCCAGCAACCTGCTGCGCCAGAAGTCCAGCGAATCGCACGAATACGTCAATGAGGACGGGCGCCGCTACCGGATCTCGCAAACGCCGACCAGCGCCACGCTGCGCATTCTGCTGGAACATCAACTATGAACGGATATCGACCGATGAGAAACAACCATATCGACACCTTGCGCGGTGTCGCCATCATGTGCGTGCTGGTGCTGCACTTTACGCTGGCTTTTGGATTGAAGAACAGCCCACTGGGCGACATCCTGCCCACCTGGCTGCTGCGCGCGGCGCTGCAGGGGAACTTCGGCGTGACGATGTTCTTCACCGTATCGGGTTACCTGATTACGTCGACATCGCTGCGGCGCTGGGGCAGTCTGGCGCAGATCGATATCCGTACATTCTATTTATACCGTTTCGCCCGCATCATGCCTTGTCTGCTGCTGGCGTTGGCGATCATCGTGGTTTTGGGCAGTTTCGATGTGCCGTTCTTTTCCAACTCGGACGGCGACGTGGACCGGCCGGCCAGCTACTTTTTCATCGCCGCCGGATCGGTGCTGACGTTCTGGCACAACCAGCTGATGCAAACCGCCGGCTACTTCAACTACTGCCTCAATGTGTACTGGTCGTTGTCGGTCGAGGAGATGTTCTACCTGCTGTTGCCCCTGTCATGCCTGCTGTTGCGCCGCAACTGGCTGATCGTGCTGCTGTGCTGCGCGGCCATCGTCGCCGGACCGGCTTACCGCAGCCAGCATACCGACAACGAGATCTTTTTCATGTACGGCTACCTGGCCTGCTTCGACGCCATCGCCATCGGCTGCCTGACGGCGCTGCTGGCGCAGCGCGAAGTCCCGAACGCGCGCCAGGGACGCGCGCTGCGCATCGCGGGCGGCATCGCGCTGGCGGCGCTGTACCTACGGGGCATCGACGGCCACCAGGTCTTCGGCTTCACGCTGGTTGCGCTGGCGAGCGGGGTTTTCCTGCTGGGCAGTTCGGCGAAGGTGTCGGCGGCGGAGCGCGCGCCGCGCCGCTCGGCGTTGCGCTGGTTCGGCCAGCATAGCTACGAAATCTATCTGTTCCACGTCATCGTCCTGGCGGGCATGCGCAACGTGGTGGACAAGGCGCACCTGAGCTACGGCGCCAGGTTGCCATGGCTGCTGCTGTTCCTGTGCCTGACGGCGCTGGTCGCCGCCCTCGTCGCCCGCTACGTCTCCGAGCCGGCCAACGCAGCGCTGCGTTACCAGGCTAAGGATAGTTACGCGCAATGAAATAGGTAGCGGCTGTCAGAGTAGTGCAAACCACTGCCATCCAGCAAACCATTTTCCAGGTTGATACCCCGACGGCGTTGTGGATTTTTTCCTCGACGTCGGCCGCTGATGACCGGACCTTTTCAAGATCAGCCTTCGTCGCATAATGTTGCGGCACCAACTCAACTTGGGCCTGCAATTTCGCGATGTCAACGCGCATCGCCTCATTGCTGGCCAACAAGGCCTGCACGGCTTTCTCAATCGTTGTGAGTTGATCGTCCATTTGTCAATTCTTCGCCTGGCGCGCGCCGCCGTCAATCGGCGTTCGCGCGCGATTTGGCCTGGATCATCTGTGGTATGGTTCGATTTATGACGCAAGCACAAATTCAATCTTGGCAACAATCGTATAAACCGTATAAACGCTGCATGGTGCTGGGCGGGGGCGGTTTCCGTTTTGGCATCTACATCGGCATGTACGCCGCGCTGCGGCAGGCGGGGCGCGCTCCCGATGTGCTGCTGGCCAGCTGCGGCGGCGCGATCGCCGCCACCATCATCCACAACCTGCCCGACCCGCAAGCGCAACGCGCCTGGCTGTCGTCGCCGGAGATGTACCAGTTCTGGTGCAGCCTGAAATCGACCCAGCGCGCGGACCTGATGGGCAGCTTGATGCGCGCCGCCAAGCGCAAGCTGTCGACCGCCCGCGCGCCGGTGATCCCCGACCTGTTTGGCGATTATCTGTTCGAGATTCCGCCGCAGCTGCCCTTCCCGCCCGCCACCGGCACGCCGGACGTGGACGTGGCCATCATCGGCGGCAAGCTGCTGTTCGACGAAACGCAGGTCGGCCAGCCGCGCGCGGGACGCAAGCTGTTTGCGCAAACGGTGTTCTGCGGCGAGCACGCCGCGGCGCTGCTGCACAATATGAAATCGCCGCTGAGCGACACCCGCTGGGGCCAGCACGCGGTCGCGCACGAGCTGCTGGTCGACGGCAGCGTGCCGCTGACCGACGCCGCCCGCATCTCCATCGCCGACATGATCTACTTCCGCTGCCAGCAGCATCGCGGCCAGGAGTACATCGGCGGCGTGCTGGATCTGTTCCCGGTGGAGATCGCGCGCCGGCTGGGCGCGGAGGTGGTCATGGAGTTCAAGGAAGCCTTCGACCAGGTGTTTGCGATTCCCGCCTGGCGCTCGGTGCTGGGCATCGACGGCAATGCGCGCCTGCGCTACGCCAACACCCACCTGGCCGACATGCGCATCGACACTTCGGACGTGTCGCTGGTGCTGGCCAAGCAGCAGTTGCAGCAAAAGCTGGACTGGCGCCGCAACCGCATCGAGCTGGCGATGCCGCCGACCTACGACACCTTCGTCCAGCACATGAACGACCAGTGGCAGTACGGCTACGACCGCGCGCTGGAGGCACTGACGCACGCGCCGGGCAAACACCCTGCGATCCGCCGCTCCACGCGGCACAGCAAGCCGCTGCGCAGCGTGTGATCAGTCGGAGGCCAGCACCTGGTGCAACGACTGCACCGCCGCCGAGCCTTCGCCCACCGCCGCCGCCACCCGCTTGACCGAGCCGCTGCGCACATCGCCGACGGCGAAGATGCGCGGCCGGCTGGTTTCCAGGAAGTGCGGGCTGCGTTCCAGCGGCCACGCCGCCGCCGGCACCTGCGGCCCGGTCAGCACGAAATGCTTGTCGTCCAGCGCCACGCAATCACCCAGCCAGGCGGTGTTCGGCTCGGCGCCGAGGAACAGGAACAAATGGCGCGCCGGCGCGGTCTTCACTTCGCCGCCGGCCGTTTGCCAGCAGATGTGTTCCAGCTTGTCTTCGCCCTGCAGTTCGACGATCTGCTTGCGCGTGTGCAGCGTGATGTTGGGCGCGGCCTCGATGCGCTGGATCAGGTAGCGCGACATGCTGACGGCCAGGCCGTCGGCGCGCACCACGATGTGCACGTGCCTGGCGTGCGCGGCCAGGAACACCGCCGCCTGTCCGGCCGAATTGCCGCCGCCGACGATCACCACTTCCTCGTTGGCGCAGAAAGTGGCCTCCATGAACGAGGCGCTGTAGTAGACGCCCCGGCCTTCAAAGCGCTCCAGTCCCGGCAAGTCCGGCTTGCGGTAGCGCGCGCCGGTGGCGACGACAATGGATCGCGCCCGCAGGCGCTCGCCGCTGTCGATGGCGATCTCGAAATCCTGCCCCTCGCAATTGACGGAACTGACGCACGCCGGCACCGCCACTTCGGCGCCGAACTTGCGCGCCTGCGATAACCCGCGCCCTGCCAGCGCCTGGCCGGAAACCCCAGTCGGAAAGCCGAAATAGTTTTCGATCTTGGAGCTGGAGCCGGCCTGGCCGCCGGGCGCCTTGGAATCGAGCACCGCCACGCTCAGCCCTTCCGACGCCGCGTACACGGCCGCCGCCAGTCCGGCCGGGCCGGCGCCGACCACCACCAGGTCGAAGGTGCGGCCGTCGATGTTGTCGGAACTGAGGCCGATGCCGTCGGCCACCTGGCGCAAGGTCGGCTGGCGCAGCACTTCGCCGGACGGCGTGACGACGGCCGGGATGTCGGCCTCGGTGACGCCGAAGCGTTCCATCAGCGCCGCCGTTTCGGTGTGCAGCTCGACGTCGAAGTAGGCGGTGGGCTGGCCGTTGCGGGTCAGGAAGTGGCGCAGCACCAGCGTCGGCTGCGAATGGCGGGCGCCGAACACCACCACGCCGCCGGCCTGGTCCTGCATGTAGGCCACGCGCCGCAGGATGTAGGCGCGCATGATGGTTTCGCTCAGCGCCGCTTCCGAGATCACCAGCGTGCGCAGGGATTCCTCGCTGATGACGATCATCTCGCTGTCGGCGGTGGCGCGGCCGGTGGCGACGGCCGCGCGGCCGGCCAGCGTGCCCATCTCGCCGGTGAACATGCCGGGGCCGTGGGTGCTGAGGATGGCCGTGCCGAGCGCCGAGGCGCGTTCGATCTCCAGCGCGCCGGTGATGATGACGTACATCGAAATATGGCGGTCGCCCTGCTTGAACAGGATGTCGCCGGCCTTGAAGTTTTGGCGCTCGCCGTAGCGGCTGAGCAGTTCGAATTCCGCCACGCTCAGCGTCGGCAGGATCTGGTGCAGGCGGTTGGCGATATCGGTCGATACCGCGATCGGGAGTTCGCCCTTGCCTCCCGCGCTACTTGGTTCCATGCCCATGCGTGTCCTCAGTCAGTATCCGGCCATGATAGCGCCAATTGCGCAAGGCGGCAGACCGGGCTAGCGGCACAGCTGGTTCCAGTTTTGCTCGAACTCGGCGGGCGACACGTCCTGCGCCAGCAAGGTCAGGTCGCGCGCCACCGAGATGTAGCGCTGGTAGCCGATGTAGGCGCCGAAGGCGTCCTTGGCGTTGAACTCGCCGCAGGTGGCGCCACCCTTGCCGACCACCTGGTTGCGGAACATCGCCGTCGACGGTTCGCGCACCTTTTCCTTCACATACTTCTCGCCCAAACTGGTCAGCGTCGCGGCTTCTTCCTGCCGCTTTTCCGCCGCGCTCTTGCCGCAGGCGGCCAACACGGCCATCAGCGCCAGCACCGCGACCCTGCGCGTGGTGTTAGCAAAAATCATAATGTTTTCTCTTTTTTAATTTTCTTACAGCAATTATCTATAGCAACATCATCTCACACCACCCATAACGCGGCAACGGTACGCATTGTTGACAGCCGGGCTATTTGTTACTATCCCAAGCTTAACGACTAGATCAGGAGATCGCATGACGCACCCCATCCCCGCACGGTTCCTCAAAGCAATGTTGGCTTGCGCGATGTTGCTCAGCGCCTATGCCGGGGCAGCTGAAAAAGCCGCCGCCCCGCTGGCGCATGTCACCATCCTGGCCACCGGCGGCACCATCGCCGGCAGCGGCGCCACCAGCACCACCACGGTCGGCTACACCGCCGCCACGGTCGGGGTCGAGCGCCTGATCCAGGCCGTGCCGGAACTGGCCAAGGTGGCCCAGGTCAAGGGTGAGCAGGTGTTCCAGATCGCCAGCGAAAACATGAGCAACGAGCATTGGCTGACCCTGGCCAAGCGCGTCAACGTGCTGCTGGCCCAGCCCGATGTCGACGGCATCGTGATCACCCACGGCACCGATACGCTGGAAGAAACCGCCTATTTCCTGGACCTGGTCGTCAAGAGCAAGAAGCCGGTCGTGCTGGTGGGCGCCATGCGTCCGGGCACCGCGCTGTCGGCTGACGGCCCGATCAACCTGTACAACGCGGTGCTGCTGGCCGCCAGCCAGGAAGCCGTCGGCAAGGGCGTGCTGGTCGCGATGAACGACCAGATCCACGGCGCCCGCGATGTGACCAAGACCAACACCTCGACCCCGGACAGCTTCAAGACGCCGGAACTGGGCATGCTGGGCTACTTCCAGGGCAACAAGCCTTACTTCTACCATGCGTCGACCCGCAAGCACACGGTCGACACCGAGTTTGACATCAGCAAGCTGGACGCGTTGCCGCAGGTCGACATCGTCTACGGCTACGCCAACGTCGGCCCGGTCGCGCTGAATGCGTTGGTGGCCGCCGGCGCCAAGGGCATCATCCACGCCGGCGTCGGCGACGGCAGCCTGGCGTCGAAGGTCTTGCCTTCGCTGACCGCGGCCCGCAAGCAGGGCGTGCTGATCGTGCGCTCGGCCCGCGTCGGCCAGGGCATCGTGGCCCGCAACGGCGAAGCCAATGACGATGAACTGGACTTCGTGGTGTCCGATACGCTGAACCCGCAAAAGGCACGCATCCTGCTGATGCTGGCGCTGACCAAGACCAGCGACAGCAAGGAAATCCAGCGCATGTTCTACAGCTACTGATCCGCCGAGGGATAGTCTGGCCGCCGCATGCGGAACAGGCTATCCCGCGTGATCTCGAAATAATCGGCCGGGCCGCCGCCACGCAGTATGGTCTGCGAGCCCGCCGTGTCGTACACGCCGTCGCGCAGCGAACTGTGCGCGATGTGCACCCCCACCACTTCCCCCATGATCAGCCAGCCGTCGGTCGGCGCGCCGGACGCGTCTTGCAGGCGGATGATCTGCGTACACTTGCATTCGAAGGCCACCGGACTTTCCGCCACGCGCGGCACGGCGACGATGGTCGACGCGGCCGGCGTCAGGCCGGCCAGCGCGAACTCGTCCACTTCCGGCGGCGCCGGCGCGCAACTGGCGTTCATCGCCTCGGCCAGCGGCCGCGTTGCCAGGTTCCACACAAACTCACCGGTCTGCTCGATGTTGCGCAGCGTGTCCTTGCGGCGCTGGCTGGAAAACCCGATCAGCGGCGGCGTGTAATTGAAAGCGTTAAAGAAACTGTAGGGCGCCAGGTTCAGCGCACCATCGGCGCTGCGCGAAGAAATCCAGCCGATCGGGCGCGGCCCGACGATGGCGTTGAAGGGATCATGCGGCAGGCCGTGGCCCAATGCGGGTTGATAGAAATAGCGGTCTTCCATGGTGGCTCCGAATGACGCAGGCGCGCCGGTGGCGCATTTTCGCACATGGCCCTGGCGCCTGCCCGGGCGACCGGTATGATAGCCATATGAGATTGATTTCCTTATTTTTGGCCGGCTTGCTGCTGGCGGCCCCGGCCCGCGCCGAGGAACTGGTCTATGTGGTCTCCATGGGCAGCGCGATGCCGATGACGGACATCCGCGACGGCGTCCTGGTGGGTGGCTTGCTCAAGGAATTCGGCGACGCCCTGGCGCGCGAGCTGCACCTGACGCCGCGCTACCTGGCCGTGCCGCGCAAGCGGGTGGAAACGCCGCTGGCCGGCGGCCAGGCCGACATCCTGTGCGACCTGCGGCCGGAGTGGCTGGACGGCAAAGACTGGCTGTGGTCGGAGGCGATTTTCACCAACAACGAGATCGTCACCACGCGCATCGATACGGCGGCCCTGCGCCGCGTGAGCGAATTGCGGCGGCAGCGCATTGGCACCATACTCGGCTACCGCTATGCCCATCTGGAACAGCCGTTGGGCGAGGAATTCCTCCGCGACGACGCCGCCAGCGACGACCTCAACCTGTCCAAGCTGTTGCGCAAGCGCTTTGTCTACATGCTGACCAATTCGCTGTATTTCGATTATCAGCGCAAGGTGCATCCGGAACGGGCCCTGCTCAATCCGGTGGCATTCAAAGTCACTTCCTTCGACACCTATTGCGCGCTGCCGCGGGGCGGCAAGCTGAACTTGCCGACGCTGGACAAAGCGATCCAGACGCTGAAGCGGCGCGGCGAGATCCAGGCCATGCTCGAACGCTTTCGCCCCGGCTGAGGCAACAATTTATACAAATCTTTGCTTGCATTCCAATCGTGCACGCCTCAAGCTAAGTGATTCCCTTAGCCTGTAACACTTATGCCCCTGGAATTACAATTCGTCCCCCTCAAGTCAGCGATCCCAGCCAAAGTGCTGCATGCCTACCGCCAGGACGCCAACTGGCCGTCGAACCCTGAATTCCCGCATGATGCACGCGGCAAGGTCGTGTGGGTCAGCGTGGAAACGAACGGCAAGCAAATCGCCATCGCGCGGCTGGAGCTGGCGCCGCCTGAATTCTGCGCCGTCAGCGAGTTCATTGTCCGCAGCAAATACCGGTCGCAAGGGGTGGGCCGCTGGTTTATGCATCGCATCGAACAATATTGCAACGGCTTCGGCATACGCCGCTTGGTCTTGCAGGCAGCCAACGGCACCGAAAAATTCTATGCATCCTTGTCCTTTCACAACGATCCCTACCTACCGACGTTCCTGAAAAAAGACATCAATCCGCTGCTGCCGAAGATGTTCATGGCGCGCTGATCGACAGCATCGCGCCGGCCTAGTGCGATTTCTCGGGCGGGGCTGATGCGGCCTCGGTCTTGGGCGGCAACTTGAGCGGCGTGACGGCCACCGGCGCCACCCCCTCCTCCTTCATGTCGAGCTTGTCGGCGGTCTTGGGAGTGACGTCGATGATGCGGCCATCGACATACGGGCCGCGGTCCTTGACCACCACGACCTCGCTCTTGTTGTTGTCCAGATTGGTGACTTTGGCGACCGTACCCACCGGCAGCGTCTTGCTGGCGGCGGCGTTGCTGTCGGGCTTCATGGTTTCGCCGTTCGCCATTTTCTTGCCGCGGAAACGACGACCATAGTAGGAAGCCTTGCCCTTGCGGGTTTTGCCGGAGCGGTCCAGATGATGGCCCGATGGCGCCATCTTGCGCGCTGCGGCCTCTTCCGCCTGAGTCTGCTTTTCGGGCGCCGCAGCCTGTGCGTGCGCGGCCAACAGCCAGCACAACGCCGGTCCCAGCAGCAATACACGCAGCGTCTTCATACGCCGCATTGTAGGCCGTTTGGACGGCGCGCCACGCCCGATAGATCATACTAATCAAGCGCTTGCTTGCTGCAAAAATTGCAGCAATAATGGTCCTCCAACATAGACAGACGGGGACAACGGCGATGAGCGAAGCGGACGTGCAGCAGATCAGGACGGCGTTCGACGCCCAGCAGGCCACCGCGCTGCGCTGGCGCGCATCGAACGCGGCCGAGCGCATCGCCCGCGTCACGCGTCTGCGCGATGCGCTGATGGCGCAGCGCGAGGCGTTGTATGTAGCCTTCCAGCGCGACTACCGCAAGTCGCCGGCCGAGGTCGAAGCGTCCGAATTGCTGCCGGTGATGGAGGAAATCCGCCAGGTGCTGGGCGCCCTCAAGCGCTGGATGAAGCCGCGCCGCCACTGGCCCACCACCACCATGCTGGGCACTTACGCCTCGGTGCAATACCAGCCGCGCGGACGGGTGCTGATCATCGCGCCGTGGAACTATCCGCTCAGTTTGTGTTTCGGTCCGCTGGTGTCGGCGCTGGCCGCCGGCAACACGGCGATCATCAAGCCGTCCGAGATGACGCCGGCCGTGTCCGCACTGATGGCGCGCATCATCGCCGAGGTGTTCAAGACCGACGAGGTGGCGCTGTTCGAAGGCAGCCAACCCACTTCGCACGCCCTGCTCCAGCTGCCCTTCGATCATATTTTCTTCACCGGTTCGCCATCGGTGGGCAAGCTGGTGATGGCCGCCGCCGCCCAGCATTTGGCCAGCGTGACGCTGGAGCTGGGCGGCAAGTCGCCGACCATCGTCGATGAAACCGCCAATCTGAAGCTGGCGGCGGAAACACTGATGTGGGGAAAGTTCCTCAACAACGGCCAGACCTGCGTGGCGCCCGATCACGTGTACGTGCACGCCAGCGTCAAGGCCGGGTTTGTCGCCGCCTGTCGCCACGTGCTGCAACAGCGCTACGGCGCCGACGCGGCGGCGCAAAAACGCAGCCCCGACCTGACCCGCGTGGTCAACCAGCGCCATACGCAGCGGCTGGCCGGACTGCTGGCGGACGCGGTGCGGCGCGGCGCGGTGGTGCACACCGGCGGCGAGGTCGACGAGGCGCAATGCTATATCGCGCCGACGCTGATCGAACAGATTCCGGCCGGCGCGGCCATCCTGTCGGAGGAAATCTTCGGCCCGCTGCTGCCCATCATCGAATACCGCGAGCTGGACCAGGTGATCGCCGCCATCAACGCCGCGCCCAAGCCGCTGGCCTTGTACGTGTGGAGCACGCGCCAGGCCAACATCGACAAGATGCTGAAGCAAACCAGCTCGGGCGGGGCCTGCGTCAATCACTGCGTCGCGCATTTCGCACATGGCAACCTGCCTTTTGGCGGCGTCAACAATTCCGGCATGGGCAGCGCCCACGGTGAATACGGATTCAAGACCTTCTCGCACGAACGAGCGGTGCTGCGCGCGTCGCCGCTGATGCTCATCAAGCTGTTCTTCCCGCCCTACACGCAAGGCCGCTTGCGGCTGATACGGCTGGTGGTCGACTCGCTGAAGCTGCCAATGCTGTGACCGCCAGGTTGTTAACAAATTCTGTGGATAAGCCTGTTAACAAGCGTCAAGCACGGTAGCCAAGTGGCTGTTTAGAAAGGGGAAACTTTCGCTGCGCAAATTTGTTGCAGTAAAAGTTATCCACTGGCATTACACTGGGCGGGTTTGACTTTTCATTAACAAGGAAATCATGAAACCCCGTCTTACTGCCCTCGCCCTCGCCCTCATATTGGGCGGACTTTCCTGCCATGCCGGCGCAGCCGATGCCGCCGCCGCGCCGAAATACAGCCTGCGCGAACACTACACCAAGTACGAATTCCGCATCCCGATGCGCGACGGCGTGCGCCTGTTCACCGCCGTCTACGTACCCAAGGATGCCGGCAAGAGCTATCCCTTCCTGGTCCAGCGCACGCCGTACAGCGCGGGCGTGCAGTCGGGCGGCGAGTTGCACTACGGCGTGGACTTCTACCCCGAGCACATCGGGCCTTCGCAGGACTTCGAGGACAGCGGCTACATCTTCGTCAAGCAGGATGTGCGCGGCCGCTACATGTCCGAAGGCAAGTGGATCGAGATGACGCCGCACGTCAACCCCAACCGCGCCAAAGGCCAGGGCAACGAGAGCGAGGACATGCACGACACCGTCGAGTGGCTGCTGAAGAACGTCGCCAACCACAACGGCAAGGTCGGCATCCTGGGCACTTCCTACCCCGGCTTCTACACGTCGGCCAGCATCATCGATTCGCACCCGGCGATCATGGCGGCGTCGCCGCAGGCGCCGGTGACCGACCTGTACATGAACGACGACTCTTATCACGGCGGCGCCTTCATGCTGGCTGGCAATTTCGATTTTTACTCGGCCTTCGTGGAAGCGGAAAATCCGACGCCGCTGCCGAAGACCTGGGACCATTTCGACTATGGCACCGCCGACGGCTACGAGTTCTTCCTGTCGCACCTGACGCTGTCCCATATCACCGCCACCATGACGCCGAAACAGCGCGCCCTGCTGTTGCCCACCATCGAACACTCGACCTACGACGAATTCTGGAAAACCCGCAACATCGGGCCGCACCTGAAGAACATCAAGGCCGCCGTGCTGACCGTGGGCGGCTGGTATGACGCCGAAGACCTGCAAGGCCCGCTGAGCACCTACAGCAGCATCAAACGCAACAATCCCGGCATCTACAATGGCCTGGTGATGGGGCCGTGGTCGCACGGCGCCTGGGGCCGCGCCGACGGCAAGAGCCTGGGCTATGTCAAGTTTGACGCCAAAACCGGCGAACAGTTCCGCAGCAACATTCTCTACCCTTTCTTTGAACAGCACCTGAAAGGCGTGGCCAACAAGAATGTGTCGGAAGTGTATGCCTTCGAGACCGGCAGCAATGTGTGGCGCAACTACGCCGCCTGGCCGCCTAAGCAAGCCCAGCCGCGCACCCTGTTCCTCGGACCGAACGGTACGCTGGCCTGGAAGCAGCCGGCCGCCGGCGAGGCCTACGACGAATATGTGGCCGATCCACGCAAGCCGGTGCCGTTCACGGCCTATCCTGCACAGGGGGCGCCCAAGGAATACATGGTCGGCGACCAGCGCTTCGCCGCGTCGCGGCCGGACGTCCTGACCTATCGCAGTGAGGTGCTGGAAGAGGACGTCACGCTGGCCGGCCCGGTCAAGCCCAAGCTGTTCGTTTCCACCAGCGGCACCGACGCCGACTGGGTGGTCAAGCTGATCGACGTCTATCCGGCCGCCTACCCGGGCGCGGGCGAGGACGATGAGCGCGGCCCGGACGTGCCGAAACCAACGTTGACGATGGCAGGTTATCAACAACTGGTGCGCGGCGACCCGCTGCGCGGCAAGTTCCGCAACAGCTTCGAGAAACCGGAGCCGTTCACGCCCGGCAAGGTGGAAGCGGTCAACTATGCCATGAGCGACGTCAACCACACCTTCCGGCGCGGCCACCGCATCATGGTGCAGATCCAGAGCTCCTGGTTCCCGCTGGTGGACTTGAATCCGCAGACCTTCGTGGATATTCCGAAGGCCAAGCCGGAGGACTTCCAGAAGGCGACGCAACGCGTATATCACGCGCCGGCCATGTATTCCGGCGTCGAAGTGCAGGTATTGGGCAAGTAAAACAGGACTGGCGGCCGGTTGTTAACAAATTCTGTGGATAAGCTTGTTAACAAGCCCGGCCGCCGTGGGCTAAGTGGTTGTTTCAGATAAGAAAATCGGCGCTGCGCAAAATTGTCGCAGCGTCGAGTTATCCACCGCGACGGCGTTCGAGCAGTTCGAATATCCCCATCCCGGCCAGCATCGCCAAAACGAATACTATCGCCTTCGGCAAGCCCATGCCCAGGCCGACCAATGCCGGTCCGGGACAAAATCCCGCAATTCCCCAGCCCGCGCCAAATAATATCGAACCGAATACCAGGCGGCGGTCGATTTTAACGGAGGTGGGGAGCTTCATTTCCATTCCCCGCAAGGTGGTTTTACGCCGGCCAGCATAAGAAAATGCCAGAAAACCCACGGCGATTGCGCCGCCCATCACGAATATCAACGATGGATCCCAGTTGCCCGCCAAATCCAGGAAACCCAGCACTTTGGCGGGATTCGCCATGCCGGAAACTATCAGGCCCAGGCCAAACAATAAACCGCACAGAAAAGAGATAATCATCATATATGCCGCATTAAATAGACGCTGATAAAACCCGCCGCCGTAAAGATGGCGGTCGCCGCAATCGACCGCGGGGATAGCCTGGATATTCCGCAAACCCCATGTCCGCTGGTGCATCCCGATCCATAGCGGGTACCCACGCCTACCAGCAAACCGGCAGCGATCAATACGCCATAATCCGCATCGATCTGCGCCTGGGGCCAGGCGTAAAACACGCCATAGACCAAGGGCGCCAATATCAGGCCGGCGACAAAAGTAATACGCCAGAGAATATCGCCCGGCACCGGCCGCAACAGGCCGCCAATCACGCCGCTAATGCCGGCTATCCGGCCATTCAACAAAATCAGCAGCGCTGCCGCCGCGCCGATGAATACGCCGCCCAGCAAGGCCGACCAGGGCGTGAAGTTCAGACTATCGATGACCATGCGACGCTCCCAGGGTTACGCGCCAGAAAACGGCGCGAACAAGCTAATTGTTGGCATAATTCTACTCCCCCAGCAGGGCGAGCGACTCCAGCCATGCGGCTTTCCACGGACGCAGATCCGGTTGGGTCGCGAACGCCTTCTTCAGATGCGACATCGGCACGCGATAGACATCATTCAATCCGAGCGCCAATGTGACCGGATTCCACAAATGGGTATTCTTCCCCGCGCGGGAATTCTTTCTCACCCTGGCGCCGTCATCGCCGAATATGCCTATACCGCTGAGCAGGGATTTCTCCAGGTCCAGCTTGGCCATGCCTCCGAATACACGCAGCACTTCGTCTTTCGTGATTCCTTTCAGAATCTCCTTAGGCGGCGACGCGACGACTTCCTCCTTCGGATTCAATATGTTTTCCAATAGAGCTGCGACATCCCTTTGAAAGAAACGCAAGGCGTCCAAAGGCATGGTAATGCCCGGCGGTTTGAGCTTAAAGGAAATCCGGTCCGAATCCCGTGTCATGCGGATTAATACGTCGCCGCTGCCGGCGATCAGTCGCTGTGTATCTTCAACAAAGAATATTGGTGCCGGATACCGGGTAATTCCCTCGGCGAACAGGCCGGCATGTTCTTCCGAATAATCCAGCCATACATGAGGCGTTAAACCCGCTTCCAGCAAGCGTGCCAGATTCCACGGCGTGCCAGTCTGCTCACTTAACCATGAACAAGTCTCATCGGTCGTTGCATTATTAGGAAGTGTGCCGGTTGTCATTTTCTTCTCTCGGAATTTTCGGATACCGCAGTGTACCAATAATACGCGCGGTTTAACGCCGCACTGCGCCGTCGGCATGTCGCACAATAAAGGTGACGCATGTATATTGGGAATAGCGGTGCTGGGGAGATAATGGGATGAAACAGGAGGATGCAGCCATGACGGCCTGGAGGAGTCTGAATGGTCCGCCCGGAGGGAATCGAACCCCCATGATCGCTTTAGAAGAGCGAGGTCCTATCCGTTGAACGACAGGCGGTTTTCATGTAGTCAGTATTCTAACCACTAGCGGCACATATGAAAAACGGGCTGTCTTTCGACAACCCGTTTTAAAAGTTCTTGGTCGGAGTACAAGGATTCGAACCTTGGACCCCCTGGTCCCAAACCAGGTGCGCTACCGGGCTGCGCCACACTCCGAAGACAGTATTCTAACGCTTGGCTCCCGCTACGTCAATGAGAGGCCAAGAAATTATTACACTGCTGAAATTTTATGCAGCCAGCTGGGCTTCCACCTTGTCCGCAATACGGTGCGCCATCGACTGCGCATCGCTGGCGTTACGCGCTTCGACCATCACACGTATCAAGGGTTCGGTGCCGGAAGCGCGGATCAGCACACGGCCGCTGTCGCCCAGCTCGCGCTCGACCAGTTCCTTTTCCGCCACCATGGCCGCGTTCTTGGTCCAGTCGAAGCCTGGCGAGACGCGCACGTTGACCAGCGTCTGCGGGAAGATCACCAGCTCGCCGGCGCACTGCTCCAGCGATTTGCCGGCGCGCTTCAGCGCCGACAGCACTTGCAGCGCCGAGATGATGCCGTCGCCGGTGGTGTGCTTGTCCAGGCACAGCAGGTGGCCGGAGCCCTCGCCGCCCAGCAGCCAGCCCTTGTCCTTCATCACTTCCAGAACGTAGCGATCGCCGACCTTGGCGCGCGCGAAACCGATGCCCTTCTCTTTCAGCGCCACTTCGACCGCCATATTGGTCATCAGCGTGCCGACCGCGCCGGCCACCGGGCCGGTCGCCAGGCGATCCATGACCATCAGGTACAGCAGCTCGTCGCCGTTGTACAGGCGGCCGTTGGCGTCGCACATGATCAGGCGGTCGGCGTCGCCGTCCAGCGCGATGCCGAGGTCGGCGCCGTGGGCGCGCACGGCGGAGGCCATGGCCTCCGGCGCGGTGGCGCCGTGGTCCAGGTTGATGTTGAAGCCGTCCGGCTTGTTGCCGATGGCGATCACTTCAGCGCCCAGTTCGTGGAACACGTGCGGGGCGATGTTGTAGGCGGCGCCGTGGGCGCAATCGACCACCAGCTTCAGGCCGCGCAGGTCCAGCTCGTTCGGGAAGGTGCTCTTGCAGAATTCGATGTAGCGGCCGTGGGCGTCGTCCAGGCGCTTGGCGCGGCCCAGCTTTTCCGACGCCACGCACTCCATCGGCACGTCCAGCGCGGCCTCGATCTCCAGCTCCACCGAATCGGGCAGCTTGGTGCCCTGGTCGGAGAAGAATTTGATGCCGTTGTCCTGGAACGGGTTGTGCGATGCCGAAATCACCACGCCGGCCGACAGGCGCAGCGCGCGCGTCAGGTAGGCGATGGCCGGAGTCGGCATCGGACCGGCCAGCATGACGTCGACGCCGGCGGCCGAGAAGCCCGCCTCCAGCGCCGCTTCCAGCATGTAGCCGGAAATGCGGGTGTCCTTGCCGATCAGGACAGTTGGACGCACCGAACCGCTGCGGGTCTTGGCCAAGACCTTGCCGGCCGCATAGCCGAGGCGCATGACGAAGTCCGGCGTGATCGGCGATACGCCCACCAGGCCGCGGATGCCATCAGTTCCAAAATATTTACGTGACATTGTGTATTCTCTTTATCGTTGTAGGTTAGTTCCTGCCTGCCATACTTTTAGCGCATCCACCGTTTCCGCCACATCGTGCACGCGCACGATCAGCGCGCCCTGCGCCACCGCCGCCAACGCGCCGCCGACGCTGCCGGCCATGCGTTGCTCGACCGGCTTGCCGGTCACCGCGCCCACCATGGCCTTGCGCGACAAGCCGGCCAGCAGCGGCACGCCCAATTCGGCGATCAGCTGTCCGGTGGCTTTCAACAAGGCGTAATTATGCTCCACAGTCTTGCCAAATCCAAAACCTGGATCGATGCAGAGTCGACGCGGATCAATGCCGGCCGCGGTCAGCGCCTCGATGCGCTCGCGCAGGAAGCCGCTGACTTCGGCCACCACGTCGCCGTAGCTGGGCGCCAGCTGCATATGCTGGGGGTCGCTTTGCATGTGCATGATACACAAGCCGCAGTCGCTGTCGCGCACCGCAGCGATGGCGCCTGGCGCGCGGAAGCCGTTGATATCGTTGATCATGTCGACCCCGGCGATGATGGCTTCGCGCATCACCTCTGGCTTGTAGGTATCGACCGAGATGGCCGGTCCCTGGTCGCGCAGCGCGTACAGCACCGGCATCACACGCTGCAGCTCCTGCGCCAAAGGCAGCGGCGGCGCGCCGGGGCGGCTGGACTCGCCGCCGACGTCGATGATGTCGACACCGTCCAATATCATCTGCTCGGCATGGGAGATGGCGAATTCCAGCGACTGGTGCTGGCCGCCGTCGGAAAACGAATCAGGGGTGACGTTGAGGATGCCCATCACGCGGGCGCGGGCGCGGTCGCCCCGCCACGGATAGTTGAATCGGCCGAACTGTAATGTAGATCGCATGGATAACCGGAAGAAAAATAAAAAAAAGGGCGAGGATCGCTCCCCACCCTCTGTCTTGCTACTCAGCCAAGAATCAGGCTGGAGCGGTCACGCTGGGCGAGACGCCCGAGCCGCCATCGCTAGGCGGATGCTTGCGGATGGTCACGCCGGCTTTCGGCGCGCGTGGCTCCAGGCCGGCCATGATGTCGTTGATCTGGTCGGCATCGATGGTTTCCCATTCCATCAGCGCCTTGGTCATCACTTCGACCTTGTCGCGGTTCTCTTCCAGCAGCTTGCGCGCCAGCTGGTACTGCGTGTCGAGGATGCTGCGGATCTCGGCGTCGACCATTTGCTGGGTCGCTTCGGAAATCGTCTTCGATGCGCCGCCGAAGAAGCCGTCGTTCTGGCTGTCTTCGTAGACCATCACACCCATCGCGTCGGACATGCCGAAGCGGGTCACCATCGAGCGGGCCAGCTTGGTGGCGCGCGAGAAGTCGTTCGAGGCGCCGGTCGACATCTGGCCGACGAAGATCTCTTCGGCGATACGGCCGCCGAACAGGATGGAAATTTCTTCCAGCATCTTGTCCTTGTAGCCCGAAATATTGTCGTGCTCAGGCAGCTGCCAGGTCAGGCCCAGGGCCCAGCCGCGCGGCATGATGGTCACTTTGTGGACCGGATCGGCCTTCGGCAGCAGCTTGGCGACCACGGCGTGGCCGGACTCGTGATACGCGGTGTTGCGGCGCTCTTCCTCGCGGATGACCATCGACTTGCGCTCCGGGCCCATGAAGATCTTGTCTTTCGCATCTTCGAAGTCGATCATGTCGACCAGGCGCTTGCTGCGGCGCGCGGCGAACAGCGCAGCCTCGTTGACCAGGTTGGCCAGGTCGGCGCCCGAGAAGCCAGGCGTGCCGCGGGCCAGGATGTCGGCCTTGACGTCGGTGCCGATAGGCACTTTGCGCATGTGCACGTTCAGGATCTGTTCGCGGCCGCGGATGTCCGGCAGGCCGACCGAGACCTGGCGGTCGAAACGGCCCGGACGCAGCAGCGCCTTGTCCAGCACGTCGGCGCGGTTGGTGGCGGCCACCACGATCACGCCGGACGACGCTTCGAAGCCGTCCATTTCCACCAGCAGCTGGTTCAGCGTCTGTTCGCGTTCGTCGTTGCCGCCGCCCATGCCGGCGCCGCGATGACGGCCGACCGCGTCGATCTCGTCGATGAAGATGATGCAAGGCGAATGCTTCTTGGCGTTCTCGAACATGTCGCGGACACGGGAAGCACCCACGCCGACGAACATTTCAACGAAGTCCGAACCGGAGATCGAGAAGAACGGCACCTTGGCTTCGCCGGCGATGGCGCGCGCCAGCAGGGTCTTACCCGTGCCCGGAGGACCGACCATCAGCACGCCGCGTGGAATGCGGCCGCCCAGTTTCTGGAATTTGCTCGGGTCCTTGAGGAAGTCGACGATTTCGTTGACTTCTTCCTTCGCTTCGTCGCAACCGGCGACGTCGGCGAAGGTGACGGTGTTATTGGTTTCGTCCATCATGCGCGCCTTCGACTTGCCGAAGGAGAAAGCGCCGCCCTTGCCGCCGCCCTGCATCTGACGCATGAAGAAAATCCACACGCCGATCAGCAACAGCATCGGGAACCAGGAAACGAAGATTTGTTGCAGGAACGACTGCTCCTCAGGCGGACGCACGTCGAAGTGCACGCCGTTGTCGCGCAGGTCGCCGACCAGGCCGCGATCGAGGCCGGTGGCGGTGGCGCGCACCTTGGTGTCGTCGCTACGGGTGGCCGTGATGTTGACGCCTTCGATCACCACATCCTTGATACGCTTGGCCTTGACCTCATCCAGCAAATCGGAATAAGCGATGGGTTTGGCGCCAGCGGTCACGCCGTGGCTGTCAAACTGCTTGTACAGCATCAGCAGCAGCAGTACCACGACTACCCAGATGGCTGATTTGGAAAACATGTTATTCACGAAAACTCCTTGGATGCAGGGCGCATCTTTTAACCGATAGCTAGAAACCCGATTTTACTCGCAATAAGCAGGCGGTGCCAGAAGCCCGCCTGCGCGTGCGGCCAAAATTCCAGCCGTAAAACACATTATTTGACCAAAATACCAGTGCGATCAAGTCAAAACTGATCCTCACCGTGTCGATGTGCGGCCCAAGCGCCAAATATCAAGGGCGCTCGAGAGGGAAATCGTCAGTTTCCAGCGGTAGTGCCGAGCTCATGCCGTCGGTCGGGTTTTTCAGGCCGCGCCCCAGCAGGAAAATCTCGGACGACTTGTCGCGGCTGGCTTTCGGCTTTTTCTGCACCACGGTTTTGAATTCGCGGCGGAATTTGAGCACAATATCGTTAAAACCCATGTCTTTAAAACATTTCACCAGCAGCGAGCCGCTCGGTTTTAAATGGGCCTGGGAGAATTCAATTGCCAAATCGATCAGATGTTCCATGCGCGCGGCGTCGGCCGAGGCAATACCGGACAGGTTGGGCGCCATATCCGATAACACCACATCGATTTTTTGACCTTTGACATGATCTTCCAATAATTGCAACACCTCGGGCTCGCGGAAATCGCCCTGGATGAAGTGGAAGTCGGCGATCGGCTCCATCGGCAGCAGATCGAGGCCGATCAGCGTGCCGTTGATGCCCCCGCCCTCCTTGCCGGACAGCTTGCGGCGCACGTATTGCCCCCAGCTGCCGGGAGTGCAGCCGAGGTCGACGATGACCTGGCCGGGCTTGATCAGGTTCTCGTCCTCATCGATCTCCTTGAGCTTGAAAGCGGCGCGGGCGCGGTAGCCCTCTTTTTGCGCTAATTTCACATAAGGGTCGTTAATGTGGTCGTGTAACCAGTTTTTGTTTAATTTCTTCTTCTTCATTCGCGTAGAATACTGCCTTTAAGGGAACCACTAAAAATATATTATGCAAAAACTTACACCTGTTGAGCGCAGCGCTCTGCGCGCCGAAGCGCATGGCCTCAAGCCTATCGTCATGATCGGCGAGGCAGGCCTGACAGCCAACGTCCTCAAGGAAATTGCGCTGGGTCTGGACTCCCACGGCCTGATCAAGGTTCGCGTATTCGGCGACGACCGTGAAGCCCGTGCCGCCATGTACGACACCATCTGCGAGCAGCTCGATGCGTCGCCGGTACAACACATCGGCAAACTGCTGGTGCTGTACCGTCCGAAGATCGAAACGGAAAAGGCCCGTTCGACCTCCGGCAAGGGCCTGCGCGAAGTCACCATCGTCAAGCCTAGCCCAAGCGGCACCAAACGTCCGTCTGTGACCAAGGTACTGCTCAAGGGGAATGAACGCGTGACGCAAGGCGGCAATATCAAACGCGCCAAGCCACAGCAGAAGTCGACCAAGAAGAGCGCACTGGGCTCGAAATAAGCCTGATGCATCGTCCTTTCCCGCCTGGGAAAGGACGAAACTGTTATAACCGTATTACTATTTACTGTTTGACCACCAGCCACGCGGCCAGCAAGCTCTGCACCAGGTAGATGCTGCTGGAAATGCCGTGCAACATGCCGAATTCGTTCTGAGCGGCGCCTTCCATCACCCCGCCCGGCCCCGCCGCGGCACGCAGAGCGGCCATCATCGGTTGCAGGCCGAAGTGCGACACCAGCGTGCACGCCAGCATCGTCGAGACGATCAACAGCAGCATGCGGCGCGTCTTGGCGGCCGAGTTGGCGGCTGAACCGGCGAAGATACCGCCCGTCTCCGCGCCCTTGCTAACCCACAGCAACGCCAGCATCACCAGCGCGCAGGCGATCGACAGCCAGGCCTGGTTCTTGAACAGGCTGGCGGCAATGGTGCCGGCCAGCACCCGGTCGCTCAGCGTGGCGAACAGCGTCGGCGCGGCCAGATAGCCGACTGCCCACAGACTGCCCGCCCACAGCGTCGCGACCAGCAAACGTGTACGCGCGAGCAGCATCAGATGTATCGCACTTCCAGGATTTCGTATTCGCGCGGGCCGGACGGCGCCTGCACTTCCACCACGTCGCCGGCCGACTTGCCGATCAGCGCGCGGGCGATCGGCGAGGTCACCGATACTTTGCTCAGTTTCAGGTCCGCTTCGTCCAGGCCGACGATCTGGTAGGTCACTTTCGAACCCGAATCCAGGTCTTCCAGGTCCACGGTCGAGGCGAACACTACGCGGCCATCGGCGTCCAGCGTGGTCGGGTCGATGATTTGCGCGGCGCTCAGCTTACCTTCCAGTTCGGCGATGCGGCCTTCGACGAAGGCCTGGCGCTCCTTGGCGGCATCGTACTCGGCGTTTTCCGACAGATCGCCATGCGAACGTGCTTCAGCAATCGCGTCGATCACGATACGGCGTTCTTTGGTCTTCAACTGGTGCAACTCTTCTTTCAGGAGTTCTGCGCCGTACTTGGTAAGTGGAACTGAAGTCATGTTTATATTTACTCTGTTGTTACAATGGAAAACCACAGAGGCCACGCCAACCTGCAGCGCGAGCTCTGTGGTTAAAAGGTACTGTTTTCCGTCACCGGGGTGACGAAAGAACCTTAGTGTAAGGTTTTATGCAGCCCTTGTAAATCGTACACTTGCAACTCGTCCAAATGACGGATGCCTTCGACCGCCGCTTCCGCGCCGGCGATGGTGGTGTAGGTCGTCACGCGCGACGCCAGCGACGAGGTGCGGATGGCACGCGAGTCGGTGATGGCGCTGCGCTTCTCTTCCACCGTGTTGATCACCAGGACGATCTCGTGGTTCTTGATCATGTCGACCACGTGCGGACGGCCTTCGACCACCTTGTTCACCGGCGTAACCGGAATCCCGGCCGCCGCGATGACGGCAGCGGTGCCCTTGGTCGCCACCAGCGTGAAGCCGATGTCCACCAGGTCGCGCGCCACTTTAACGGCGCGCGGCTTGTCCGACGATTTCACCGAGAGGAACACCTTGCCCGACTTCGGCAGCTTGATGCCGGCGCCCAGCTGCGACTTGACGAAGGCTTCGCCGAAGGTCTTGCCGACGCCCATGACTTCACCGGTCGATTTCATCTCAGGTCCGAGGATGGTGTCGACGCCAGGGAATTTCACGAACGGGAACACGGCTTCCTTGACGCTGAAGTAAGGCGGCACGACTTCGTGCGTGATGCCTTGCTGCGCCAGCGTCTGGCCAACCATGCAGCGCGCGGCGATCTTCGCCAGCTGCAAGCCGGTGGCCTTCGACACGAACGGCACGGTGCGCGAGGCGCGTGGGTTCACTTCCAGCACGTAGACCACATCGCGCAACACGCCGTCGCGCTCCTGCTTCTGGATCGCGAACTGCACGTTCATCAGGCCGACCACGTTCAGGCCCTTGGCCATCAGCGCGGTCTGGCGCTTCAGTTCATCGATGGTCTCTTGCGCCAGCGAGTAAGGCGGCAGCGAGCAGGCCGAATCGCCCGAGTGCACGCCGGCTTGCTCGATGTGCTCCATCACGCCGCCGATGAAGGTGGTTTCGCCGTCGGAGATGCAATCGACGTCGCACTCGATGGCGTCGTTCAGGAAGCGGTCCAGCAGCACCGGCGAATCGTGCGATACCTTGACCGCTTCGCGCATGTAGCGCTCCAGGTCGCGCTGCTCGTGGACGATCTCCATCGCGCGGCCACCCAGCACGTAGGAAGGACGGACCACCAGCGGGTAGCCGATTTCCTGTGCCAGCGCCAAGGCGTCGGCTTCGGTGCGGGCGGTGCGGTTAGGCGGCTGGCGCAGGCCCAGCTTGTGCAGCAGCTGCTGGAAACGCTCGCGGTCTTCGGCGGCGTCGATCATGTCCGGCGAGGTGCCGACGATAGGCACGCCGTTCGCTTCCAGGTCCAGCGCCAGTTTCAATGGCGTCTGGCCGCCGTATTGAACGATCACGCCGACCGGCTTTTCCAGGTCAACGATTTCCAGCACGTCTTCCAGCGTCAGCGATTCGAAGTACAGGCGATCCGAGGTATCGTAGTCGGTCGACACGGTCTCCGGATTGCAGTTGACCATGATGGTCTCGTAGCCGTCTTCGCGCATCGCCAGCGCCGCGTGCACGCAGCAGTAATCGAATTCGATACCCTGGCCGATGCGGTTAGGGCCACCGCCCAGCACCATGATCTTTTTCTTGTCGGTCGGGTTGGACTCGCACTCTTCATCGTAGGTCGAGTACATGTAGGCGGTGTTGGTCGAGAACTCCGCCGCGCAGGTGTCGACGCGCTTGTACACTGGACGGATGCCCAGCTCATGGCGCTTGGCGCGCACGGTCTTGGCATCGGTCTGCAGCAGGAAGGCCAGGCGGCGATCCGAGAAGCCTTTTTGCTTCAGCTTGTACAGCGTAGGCTTGTCGATCTGGTCCAGCTTCTGGGTGTCCATCCACAGTTCCAGGTCCACGATCTCTTTAATCTGGATCAGGAACCAAGGGTCGATCTTGGTCAGGTTGTGTACTTCTTCCAGCGTGAAGCCCTGGGCGAACGCGTCGCCCACGTACCAGATGCGCTCAGGACCTGGCTCGCCCAGTTCCTCTTCGATCTTCTCGCGGTCCTTGGTTTTTTCGTTCAGGCCGTCGACGCCGACTTCCAGGCCGCGCAGCGCTTTCTGGAACGATTCCTGGAAGGTGCGGCCGATCGCCATCACTTCACCGACCGATTTCATTTGCGTGGTCAGGTGGTGGTCGGCGGTCGGGAATTTCTCGAACGTGAAGCGCGGGATCTTGGTGACGACGTAGTCGATCGACGGTTCGAACGAGGCCGGGGTCGCGCCGCCGGTGATCTCGTTGCGCAGCTCGTCGAGCGTGAAGCCCACGGCCAGCTTGGCCGCCACTTTCGCGATCGGGAAGCCGGTGGCTTTCGACGCCAGCGCCGACGAACGCGATACACGCGGGTTCATCTCGATGACGATCATGCGGCCATCTTCCGGGTTGATCGAGAACTGCACGTTGGAGCCGCCGGTGTCGACGCCGATTTCACGCAGCACCGCCAGCGAGGCGTTGCGCATGATCTGGTATTCCTTGTCGGTCAGCGTCTGCGCCGGCGCCACGGTGATCGAGTCGCCGGTGTGCACGCCCATCGGATCCAGGTTTTCGATCGAGCAGATGATGATGCAGTTGTCCGCCTTGTCGCGCACCACTTCCATCTCGTACTCTTTCCAGCCGATCAGCGATTCTTCGATCAGCAGTTCGGAGGTCGGCGAAGCTTCCAGGCCGCGTTTGCAGATGGTCTCGAATTCTTCTTCGTTGTAGGCGATGCCGCCGCCGGTGCCGCCCATCGTGAACGATGGACGGATGATGACCGGGAAGCCCAGCGTGCGCTGCACGCCCCACGATTCTTCCATGGTGTGGGCGACGCCCGACTTGGCCGAACCGAGGCCGATCTTGGTCATCGCGTCCTTGAACTTGGAGCGGTCTTCGGCCTTGTCGATGGCTTCCGGCGTGGCGCCGATCAGTTCAACCTTGTACTTGTCCAGGATGCCGTGGCGATGCAGGTCCAGCGCGCAGTTCAGCGCGGTCTGGCCACCCATGGTCGGCAGGATCGCGTCCGGCTTCTCCTTGGCGATGATGCGCTCCACCACTTGCCAGGTGATCGGCTCGATGTAGGTGACGTCGGCCATTTCCGGGTCGGTCATGATGGTCGCAGGGTTGCTGTTGACCAGGATGACTTTGTAGCCCTCTTCGCGCAGGGCCTTGCAGGCCTGTGCGCCGGAATAATCGAACTCGCAAGCCTGGCCGATGATGATCGGGCCAGCGCCAATGATCAGAATACTTTTAATGTCTGTACGTTTAGGCATCTTATTTTTTCTCCGTTGCTTCCATCATGCCGATGAAGCGGTCAAACAGGTAAGCGACGTCAGTCGGGCCAGGCGATGCTTCAGGGTGGCCCTGGAAGCAGAAGGCCGGCGTGTCGGTGCGGGCGAAGCCTTGCAGCGAACCGTCGAACAACGATTTGTGGGTGACGCGGCAGTTGGCCGGCAAGGTGTCCGGGTCGACTGCGAAGCCGTGGTTCTGGGACGTGATCAGCACTTGTTTGCTGTCCAGGTCCTGCACCGGGTGGTTGGCGCCGTGGTGGCCGAACTTCATCTTCAGGGTTTTCGCGCCCGAGGCCAGGCCCATGATCTGGTGGCCGAGGCAGATGCCGAACAGCGGCAGCTTCTTGGCCATGAAGACCTTGGCGGCGGCGATCGCGTAGTCGCATGGCTCAGGGTCGCCTGGGCCGTTCGACAGGAACACGCCGTCCGGGTTCAGCGCCAGCACTTCTTCAGCGGTGGTTTGCGCCGGCACCACGGTGACTTTGCAGCCGCGCGCGGTCAGCATGCGCAGGATGTTGCGCTTGACGCCGAAGTCATAAGCGACCACGTGGAACTTAGGGTCGGTCAGTTTGCCGTAGCCTTCGCCCAGCGTCCATTCGGTTTCGGTGAAGTCGTAGGCCGCCTTGACGGTGACGACCTTGGCCAAATCCATGCCGGCGATGCCGGGGAAGGAGCGGGCCAGGTCCAGCGCTTGCGCGGCGGACGGCTCGTTGCCCTGGGTGCCGACCAGGATGGCGCCGGACTGGGCGCCCTTCTCGCGCAGGATGCGGGTCAGCTTGCGGGTGTCGATACCGGCGATGCCGACGATGTTCTCGGCCTTCAGGTAATCGGACAGCGACTGGGTGGAGCGGAAATTCGACGCCATCAGCGGCAGGTCACGGATGATCAGACCGGCGGTGTGGACTTTGGTGGATTCGACGTCTTCCGGATTGACGCCGGTATTGCCGATATGCGGATACGTCAGCGTGACGATCTGGCGGCTGTAGGAAGGATCGGTCAGGATTTCCTGATAGCCGGTCATGGACGTATTGAAGACCACTTCGCCAGTTGTATGACCGGCGGCGCCGATCGAAAAACCTTTGAAAATGGTACCGTCAGCGAGGGCCAGTATGGCTGGAACGGCAGGGCCAGAAAAAAATGGCGGCAAGGGCAACTCCTGATAAAGTTACCGTAGCTGCGCCACGTCAGACGACCGTCGTGTGTCCCCCGCCGTCGCAGGCCAGGGTAGAAGGTCAATTGATGATGGAGTGAGTGGTAGTCGCTACGGTAGAGGTGAGATTGGCTAAACCTTTGAATTATAACCAAATCTACCTTGCTTGGCAATGGCAGCCGGAGCACAGTCGACGAAAAAAAAATGCCGCCGGACGCGAGTCGGGCGGCACTTGGTCGAAACGTTGTAAATTAATTCAGCGCGGCGATACCGGCCTTGGCAACCTGCACATCTTCAGCCGACTTGACGCCGGAAACGCCAACGGCGCCGACGACGTGGCCGTCAACGATGATGGGCACGCCGCCTTCCAGCAGGCCGTCCGCCATCGGCGCCGGGGCGCTCAGGAAGGCGGTGCGGCCGTTGTTGATCATGTCTTCGTAGATCTTCGATTCGCGGCGGCCCAGCGCCGATACGCGCGCCTTGGCGGGGGCGATGTGCGACGACAGCGGCGCGGCGCCGTCCTGACGTTGCAGCCACAGCAGGTGGCCGCCGTCGTCGACGATGGCGATCACGACTGGCCAGTTATGGGCGGTCGCCTCGGCTTCGGCGCCGGCAGCGATCTTCTTGATGTCGGCAAGCGACAGGTATGGTTTGGTTTGCATGTGCTCTTCCTTATTATTGGACCGGATATTGTACTGCTACGGTCTGCGCTTGGCTTCCAGTTTCTGCTTGATCTGCGCCATCACCTGCGCGGCGGCCTGCTCGCCCGCCAGGATCGCCTGGTTGCGGCCGGCGAAATCGTTGCCCGCCATTTTGCCCAGGCTAGGCGCGATGACCACGTCCGCGTCCTTCAATTCGTACTGGTTGATGCGCTGGCCCATGATGCTGAAGGTCTGCATGATGACGTCCAGCGAGCTGACGGTGGCCTGCACGTCGGCCTGGGTCGAGATGTTGACGGCGATGACGAAGTCCGCGCCCATGTCGCGCGCAAAGCGCACCGGCACCGGCGCCACCAGGCCGCCGTCCACATACGAGCGGCCGTTGATGACCACCGGCTGGAACACGCCCGGCACCGACGACGACGCCCGTACCGCCATGCCCGTGTTCCCGCGCTGGAACAGGATCGGCTGGCCGGTCTTCAAATCCGACGCCACGGCGCCGAACGGTATCTTCAACTTCTCGATCGGCTGGTTGTTGACCGCCTTGTTGACGTAGGACTGCAGCGCCTCGCCTTTCAGCACGCCGGAGCTCTTGCCGAACAGCGGCACCGCCCAGTCGGAGATCGCCGCTTCGTCCATGTCCATCGCCACCTTCTGCAACTGGAAGCCGGTGTTGCCGGCGGCGTAGAGCGCGCCGACCACCGAGCCGGCGCTGGTGCCGACCACGATGTCCGCGTAAATGCCCTGCGCCTCCAGCGCCTTGATCACGCCGATGTGGGCGAAGCCGCGCGCCGCGCCGCCACCCAGCGCCAGGCCGATCTTGATCTTCTTGGGAGGCAGCGGCTCCGGCACCGCCAGCGGTGGCGCCGACGGCGTTTCAATCACCGGATTGGTTTTGCAGCCGACAACGGCGGCTGCGGCGAAGATGGTTAAAGCGACAAGGGAAAGACGGCGTGATGGCATGTAGGGGTTCAATCTGCTGGGGTTTAGGCGCAGCAGATTGTACCCCACCTTACAAGGCGAAGATCGGCTTGCGCGTCTTCCACGCTCCAGCCGTGAAGTCCGGGAAGTCCAGCGTCTGGAAGTTCTGCGCGATCGACTGTTCCGATAGCGGCGTGATGGCGCTCCATGTCACGGCGTCGTAGATATCGATCGGCATCGGCGCCCTCGCCTTCAGCGCTTCGATGAAGGAGTGGATGACGAAGAAGTCCATGCCGCCATGGCCGGCGCCCTCCGCGTCCTTGGCGTGCTTGCGCCACAGCGGATGGTCGTACTTGTCCTGGTAGGCCTGGAAGTCCTCCCACTGGTGCGGCTTGCTCTTGCCTTCGATGTGAATGGAATTGTTCACGTCCATCCACAGGCCGTCGGTGCCCTGCACGCGGAAGCCCAGCGAATAAGGGCGCGGCAGCGAGGTATCGTGCTGCAGCAGGATGGTCTCGCCGTTCTCGCACGACAGCGTGGTGGTGACCACGTCGCCCAGCTTGAATTGCGTCTTCGCGTTCGGGCTGGCCGCGCCGCCAGGCTGCTTGACGATGTAGTCGTGCAGCCCGCGCGCCTTGGTGGCGAAGCTGTTGATGCGAGTGAAGCGGTTGCCGCGGTTGATGTTGGTGTACATCGCGCACGGACCGATGCCGTGGCTCGGATAGAGCTCGCCATCTCGCTGCACCGAGTGCTCGGTGCGCCACTTGGCTTCCGACCAGCCCTTGGCGCCGAACTCCACGCCGCCACCGTAAGGCTTGGCCGGATCGCCGCTGTTGAACTTTACCGCGCGCAGGTCGTGCTGGTAGCCGCCTTGCAGGTGTATCAGTTCGCCGAACAAGCCGGAACGCACCATCTGCAGCACCGCCATCACGTCGCGGCGGAAGCAGACGTTCTCCAGCAGCATATACGGCGTGTTGGTCTTGAGCTGCGTGTTCAACACATCCCAGTGGTCCTGCAGCGTGATGCCGGCGACCACCTCGCAACCGACAGGCACCTTGGCCTGCATGGCGGCGATGGCCATCGGTGCATGCCACTCCCATGGCGTGGCGATGATCACGCCATCGAGCGCGCCGGCGTCCAGCATGCGCTTGTAGGCTTGCGGATCGCGGTCCTCGCCGAAGGTCTTCGGCTTGGCCTTGCCCGATTTTTCCACCTGCTTGAGCGCGCGGCCCAGCATGATCGGTTCGATGTCGCACAGCGCGACGACTTCCACGTCGTCGCGGCGCAGCAGTTCCTGCAACAGCACCTGGCCGCGCATGCCGGTGCCTATCATGCCGATGCGCACCCGCTCGCGGGTGGCGCCGAACGCCGTCGGCAGCATCAGGCTACCCGCCAACGCTGCGCCGGCGGTCAGGAAGTCGCGTCGATTAAAAACTGATTTCATGGTACTCCTTTTAATTATTGCTGCGGCAGCGTGGTCACATCCACAGCCGGTTGCCGGCCGGTGGCGGCGCGGGTGAAGTTCTGGTTCACCGGAACATAGCCGGCGAAGAAGCCGCCGTTACGCAGGTAGAACTGGCCGTTATCCAGGCCGCCGGCGTAGTCCATGCGCTGGGCGTTGGTCACCGTGGCGTCGCCGGTGAAGCGCGCCGTCGTCACCTCGGACCACGCGCCCGACACGTTGCGGGCCCACTGGTTGCCGAACGATACACGCCGGCCAGTATAGCCCTTGGTATCGATGAAATTCTCCAGGAAGGAGTAGGCTCCCGTCAGGTAGGTGGTGGTGGCCGGACGCTTCCAGGTGGCGATAAAACGCCACACGCCCAGCTCCGGCGCGTAGAACCACGCCGAGTAGTCGGTGGCGCCGGCGCCGTCCGGCCGCGCGCGGGTGATGAAGCGGTAGGTGTTCCCGCTGATCCAGTTGTAGCTCAGGTAGGACTGGCCGCCCGTGCCTTCGCCGCCGAAGCCGTTGTCCACCACGCCCGCGCCCTTGCGCACCAGCGTGGTCTTACCGCCGCCGTCCGCATCCCACACCGAGAACAGCACCCAGCGTTCGCTGGGCGACTTGACCTGGATGCCGAAGTAGCCCTGGTCGAAGCCGTTGGCCATGTAGTAGGAGCCTTCCGGGTCCTGTCCCGCCGGCACAGTCACCTCGTTGTAGAAGTACTCGGTGTTGGCCGGCGTGGTGTAGCCCATGTGGACCGACGGTCCGCGCCGCGACCAGTAGTAGTTGGCCGCGTCGTCGGCGTAGTTGATCGCCGCGCTGGTGGTCACGCGCAGGGCCGAGACGTCACCGAAGTAGCCGCCGTCCTTGCTGACGCCCTGCAGGTCGACCTTCACATAGTCCGGCGCCGCGACGTTGACGGTGCCGACCGGGTAGCTCCCACTGCCGTTGGCGGTCAGTTTGACCACGAACGGCTTGCCGTTGACGGTGACGCGTATGGTGCTGTTGTTGCTGCCGGCCAGCCGGGCGTCCAGGCCCAGCGTGACCGACCCTGCGGACGCCATGCGGAAGTAAGCGCTGGTGACGGTGCCTGGGTTGCTCCAGTTGGCCAAGCCGTTGCCGTTGATCTCCTCCTGTGCGCCGGCGGGCGCGCTGGTGATGAAGGCATTGCCGGCCAGCGCCACTGTCTTCGAGCTGACGGTGGTCGCGCCGGCCTGCGGCCCGCCCATCACCACCTGCGCGGCCGTCTTATCCGTCTGGCCGCCAGTGCTTGCGCCGCCGCACGCGCTCAACATCAACGCTGCGGAATACAGGAACAATCGTCTTGGCTTCAAAGCTCGTTGTGTCATTGTGGTCTCCTCAGGACGGGTCAGAAGAACTTGTAATTGGCCGAGAACGAGTACATACGGCCGAACAGGTTCTGGCTATGGTTGTAGCCTTCCCAGCCATTCGGATCGTACGTAGGCTGCTTGTTCAACAGGTTCTTGATATTCATGCCCAGCTCCAGGTTCTTGATCGGCTTCCAGTTCAGCGCCAGGTTGACCGTGTAGTACGACGGCGCGCCGCCGCACAGGTTCTGCGGCAAGGCGACCGAAGCGGCCGTGCAGTTCTCCGGCGTGTTGTCGGTATCCCATGGACCGTAGGCCCACTTGGTCTTGCCAGTGTAGTTGACGAACAGGCTGGTGACGAACTTCTGATACGCCCAGTCGGCGTTGAACGTGGCGCGCACGCGCGGCGAATCGTAGAAGCCGACCACGTTGCCGGTGAAGCCGCTGCCGTCTTCCGAGTTGTAGGTCTCGCGGCGGCGGATGGTCGCCGACACGCCGGTGTTCAACTTGCCGTATTCGCCCAGCGAGAAGCGGGTGCGGGCATCGATGTCGACGCCATCGAGCAAGGTGCGGCCACGGTTCGAATACGAGTTGATCAAGCCGCCCAGGTTACCCACCGAGTACTTCGGCGCGCCGCCGGAACAAGCCGCAGCGTTGGCCGGGTTGTTGCACATGGCGGCGACGGCCGCCATGTTGCCACGGTCCGCATCGGTGATCGGATTGCGGATGGCGGCGCTGGTGCCGGCCAGGGTCGGGCCGTATTTGTCCACCAGCTGCGTGAACAGTTCATTGAAGTCCTGGCGCACGATCTCGTTGCGGCGGTAGACGAACCAGTAGTCCACCGAAATGCTGACATCCTTGACCGGTTGCAGCACCAGGCCGGCGGTCGAGATCTTGGCCTTCTCCGGACGCAGCGACGGGTTGGGCGGCGTCAGGCCGCCGACCGTGGTCGAGCAGTTCGAATTGAGCAGATTCTTGCCCAGCTCCGCCTCGGCCGGCGAGACGGACTTCATCAGCACCTTGGCCATCGCATTGGTTTCGTCGCAGCGCACGGTGTCGCGGATGCCGCCCACCTGCGCGAACACGCCGCCGCTGCCCGATTCGGCCAGGTTGGGCGCGCGGAAGCCTTCGGAGTAGGTGCCGCGCACCATCACCTCGGGACGCGCGCGCCACAGCACGCCGATTTTCGGCGCCAGGTTGGCGGGGAAGTTCGGATATTTGTCGAGGCGCGCGGCGGCGTTCACTTCCAGCTTGTCGGTCACCGGTATCACCACTTCGCTGAACAGCGCCGCGATGTTGCGCTGGCCGTCGAACCAGGAGCCGCCCTGCTGCGTGATGTAGCCGTTGGCCGCATCCTGGTTGCCCGGCGTGTAGAAGCTCTCGCGCATCAGGCTCGCGCCAACAGCCATGCGCACTTCGCGTTCGCCCAGCTTGGCGATGGTGCCTTCGACCTTGCCATCCCAGGTAATCAGCTTGGTCCACGACTGGATGTCGAAGGTCGGATAGGCGGTGCGCAGCAGCGCGGCGTTGGCGTCGCTGATCTCGCCGAACTTGTAGGCCGGATTGTCGGCGATGTAGGTGCGGCCGGTCGTCGCGTCGGTGGTGAACGGGCCGAAGGCCTTGGCGAAGCCCTGGGTGTTGATATTAACCGTCTGGAACAGCGTCGAATGGCTGCCCGCCACGCTGAGCGCCGTCTCGAAGTCCCAGCCGCCGCCGATGCTGCCGCGCAGGCCCGCCACCGCGCGGTAGTTGTTGTCCTCATTGGTCTGGCCGAAGTGGCCGGGGGCGTCGAGCATGATGTAGTTCAGGCCCGCCGCGCCGCCCATCTTGGCCGCCATGTCGGCATCGAGCTTGCCTTTCAGGTAGACGTTGTTCGGTCCCAGGTAGGGCGTGACAAAGGTGTTGAGCGTGGTGCCGGTATTGCGCGCGAACCAGTTACTGGTGCTGCCGCTGTTGAAGCTGCGCGGGCCGTTCTCGCCGCGCAGCTTGATGTGGGTATAGGTCGCTTCAGCGAAGCCTTCCAGGTTCTCGCTGATCTTCAGGCGGCCGCTGAGGAAGCCGGTGGCGCGGTCGGAGCTCGGGCCGGTGTCCAGCTGGTAGGGTAGCGTGTTCCACACGCAGCGGCTGCCGGCGGCCTCGGTGATGGAGGTGGTGCAGCCGCTCACCGCACGCTGGGTGCGGGCGTTGTTCTTGGATTTATCGAAGACGAACAGGGTGCCGGGATTGACCACGCCAGGTTCGCTGCCGACGCCGACGCGCATGCCGGAGACAAAGGTCGGGTTATTGACGTAGAAGTAGTCGGGCCGCTTCAGATAAGTGTCCGCCGACGAAATGCGGTCGCGCTGGTAGACGTTGATGGCCCCATAGACGTTGTAGCCGTCGGTGTCCAGGTCGCCCAGGCCGTACAGTACATTGGCCTGGCGTTCGCCGTAGGATTTGACGCTCGGCGTGGAGTCGTTGCTGGCGCGGACTTCCAGGCCCTTGTAGTTCTTCTTGGTGATGACGTTGATCACACCGGCCACCGCGTCGGAACCGTAGACGGCCGAAGCGCCGTCGGTCAGCACTTCCATGCGCTCGATGGCGGCGGCGGGAATCGCGTCGATGTTGACGAACATGGTCTGGAAGCCGGCCGGCGCGCCGTAGAACGACAGGCGGCGGCCGTTCAGCAGCACCAGCGTGCCCTGCGCGCCCAGGCCGCGCAGATTGGCCTGCGAGGCGCCGTCGGACCCGGTGAACATCGAGCGGAAGTCCTGCTGCGCCGGACGCGCGGCCGGCAGGTTGTCCAGCACTTGCAGCAGCGTGCGGGCACCCATGTTCTCGATCTGCTTGGCGTCGATCACCTGCACCGGCGACGCGGTTTCGGCGTTGATGCGCTTCAGGCTGGAGCCGGTGATTTCGACCCGCGTAAGCTTCTGCTCATTCGCGCTCTTTTGCGCTTGCTCATCCAGCTCGTCGGCGGCCAGCGCCGTGGAAGCCAGACCCACCGCCACCATCGCGGCCACCAGTTTTTTCATATGCATCTTTGTCTCCCTGTTATTTGTGGTTTGGTTTATTTGAGGCTGCAACGGCCCCTCCCCGGTCCGCGGAGGGGCTCTTTCTTGTGAAACTAAGGGTTAGGTCAGCGCGGGCGGACGGTGCTGCCCTCTGTGCCTATCAGGACCGCGTTGGCCCAGTTGCCGCAGACCTGGGCCGGCTTGCTGCCGCGCGCGCCCAGGGTGCGCAGGCTGAGTTGACTCAGTCCGCGCACATCGATTTCCGGCTTGACCACGGCCGGCGCCGTGATCAGGCCACTGTCATACAACATCCGTTCGCCGCTCCAGACCTGGAACTGCATGCCGCCGGCGCTGCGGCAGCTGTCATCCATGCCCAGGTCGGCGCGCAGCAGGTTCCAGTTGCCCGCCAGTTGCAGGTCGACGCGGCTGGTGGCGCCCACGCCCAGGCCCTTGCGGAACCACAGGCCGTTCATGCGCATCTCGCTGCCATGCGCAGGCTTGTCGCGGCTGACGTTCTTCGGCAAGGCCAGGTCGGACAGGAACTGCTGTACTTCCGGACCTTCCTTCGGCTGGTAGGCCAGCACATGGAACTCGGACAGCGTGATCGGCTGCACCTCGCTCGGCACGGCGGCGTTGTAGGCACGGGCGGCCGGCGTGGCGACGGCGGTCACCATCGGATCGGTGGCGGATGCGCCATCGCCCTCGGGGTTCTGGGTGCTCATGACACGGAAGCGCAGCAGGCGGCCGGCGGCCGGCGGGAAGCTGATCGTCTGCGTGCCCTGCTCCAGCTTCAACTGGCCGCGCTTGACCGGCTGGCCCCAGTCGCCGTTGTTGTCGCCCATGTAGATCTCGTAGTCGCGGATCTGGCCGTGCTGCCAGTGCTGGTCGGTGCGCGGCGCCAGCTCGATGCCGTCGACCAGGCGGCGCTCGGTGAAGCCGATCACCCATTCATGCGGACCGCCCTGCACCGCCGGGCTGCGCGCGGTGCGGAACCAGGTGGCCGGGTTGTTGTCGAATGCGTTTTCCAGCGGGTGGCCGGTTTCCTCGGCCGGACGGTTCATCACCATCATGGCGTCGGCTGGAATGGCGCGGCCCAGCACCGGCGCGGACGGGAAGGCGTCGTCGGCCACCGTAGTCGCGGCGCCGGTCTGCACGGTGAAGCGCAGCGGCTGGCGGATGTCCTGGCTGGCGGCCTTGACGTGCAACGTACCCAGTCGGTCGGCGGCGTCGAAGTACCAGCCTGCGGCGGCGGCATCAAAGGCGGCGCGGTCGGCCAATGGCGGCAGCACGGCGCTGCCGGTGCTCACTGCGGCCGGACGCTGGCGGGTCAGCAGGCGCAACGCATAGGCGCGGCGATCGGGCTGGCCGGCATAGCTGCCCACCACCGGTTCGACGTCGACCTTGACGCCATCGGCGCCGGCGTTCATGCGGATCAGCTGCTGGCTGAAGGCGCCGTCCTGGTACTTGCGGGTGTTGCCATCATCCTCGTACAGTGTGAATTCGGATGCGCCCTGCGGATACAGGTCCAGCGTCAATACGTCCTTCGGTTTTTCGCCGTCGTACAGCATCTCCGGGTACATCGGCAGGATGGCGCCGGCGCGGACGAACACCGGCAGCTTGTCCAGCGTGACGGCCAGGTCGATATCGCGCCCGCCCTTGCCGGCCGTGGCCTGGCGGCCGTCCCAGTAGTCGAACCACTGGCCCTGCGGCAGGTGGATGCCGCGGCGCCAGCCCTGGCTGACGGCTTGGCTGCGGTACACCGGCGCCACCAGCAGGTCGCGGCCCAGCAGGTACTGGTATTTGTAGGCTTCGGTGTAGGCCGCCGGATCTTCCGGGTTGTCCCACATCAGGCCGCGCACCAGCGGCGCGCCGCTCTGCTCCGTCTCGCGCATCAGCGTGTACATATAAGGCGTCAGGCGCATCTTCAGCTTCAGGTAGCGGCGGTTGATGCTGACGTAAGGCTCGGCGAACCACCACGGATGCTTGCGCTCCGCCGCCGCCCAGCCGGACATCCCCATCAGCACCGGGGTAAAACTCTTCCACTGCAGATCGCGGGTGTAGGTCTCCGGGCTGCCGCCGAAGATCCCGTCGACGTCGCCGGTGGCGTAGGCCTGGCCGGACAGGCCGGAGCCGATCAGCGTCGGCACGTGCCAGCGAATGTAGTCCCAGCTGGCGCTCTGGTCGCCGGTCCAGGTGACGGCATAGCGCTGGGTGCCGGCCCAGCCCATCACGGTCCAGATGAATGGACGGCCATCGGAGTTATTCAGGATGCCGTCGTAGGCCGACTTGTTGGCGTCCAGCGAGAACTGATAGCCCTTGCCGGTCCACGCCACGTCCAGCTTCTGCACGCGGGTGCCGGCGGTGCCGACTTCCCACGCCATTTTCTCGACGCCGTTCTCGGTCCACAGGCCGGTGCGGAAGCCGTATTTGGCCAGGCCCTGCACCGTTTCCGGCAGCGCCGAATAGCCGCAGCCGTAGCCGTCGTTCGGCAGTATCCAGCCGCCCGGCATGTCGTGTTCGCGGTATTTGCGCGCCACGGTTTCGATCACGTCCGGCGTCTTGCCGGTGGGGCCGTCGGTCCAGCCTTTGGGCACGGTGCCCGGCTTCTTGACGTTATCGCCGTCGTTGTAGCAATCGGCGTCGCCGTATTCCAGCGCCCAGCGCGGCAGCATGCGCGCGCGGCCGGTCCACTCGGTGTAGCGGGCCAGCACGTCGCGCAGGTCCTTGCCGACGAAGTAGTAGGCGTCGAAGCGCGCCTCGTTGTGCTCCAGCGAGATCTGGTCGCTCTGGCGCAGATCGTAGCTGCCGTCGGACCAGGTGTTGCGCAGCATGCCCCAGCCGCGTGAGCTCATCAAAAACGGCGCGGGGCTGGGTCGGTCGCCCTCTTCCCAGCCGCCGGAGTACGACACCTGCAACTGCTTGCCCTTGAATTCATAGCGGCCGTTCTGCTGGCCGCCGCCGAAGAAGCGCTCGGCCTTGTCGCTCGACAGCGTCTGCACGCTTTGCTTGTCGCCCAGTTCCAGCGGCTGGATCTCGCGCCACAGCGGCTGCGCGTCGCCGGCGCGGAACAGGCTGAAACGCAGCGGCTTGCGGTCGATGCGCAGGCTCAGGGCCGCCGTGCGGATCAGGATATGGTCGGCCTGCTCGCTGACGCTGTGCTCCACCGTGGCGGACGGCGTGGCGACGACGATGGGCGCGGCCTTGTCGCCGGCGCCGGTCAGGCCGGATTTGGGGCCGGCCCAAATATGCAGCACATCGGCGCGCGGAAGACTAAGCTGTATGTGGGCGCCGGTGTCGGTGACCAGATCCCACTGCTGGCCGGCGCCGGCGGTGACGCTGCGTAAATTACCGATCGGAGCGGCCAAGGCCATTAAAGGTGCGCTGGCCAGCAAGGCGGCAATGACTGAAATCTGTTTCATAGTCTGCTTCACGAAAGAAAATGCGTTGCGATGCAATTACTCTAGGAATAAAAATAAGCCCGGTCAACAAAAAGAAAGAAAATATTTAAAAAGAACCAGCCAAATCTTTCGTATTGATAGTTGATCGAATAGCATACTTTCGTTTCCGTGGCAAAAGTGGTACAGGCCAGCACGGCGGCGTTGCGAACCAACTTTCTTTTCACTTTCGAATTTGACATTCCGAAAATAAAACCTTATTCTTTCCATGACTTAACCAGACTAATTCTTTCGATGACCAACTTACTCCAACGTGCCCCCCAAGCCTGGCGCGATATCGGCGGCCTCGATACCGCCGAAGAAATCGTCCATCAGCCAGCCCTCTGGCGCGAACTGGCGACGCACCTCGCCACGGAAAAAAGCCGCATCGCCGCCTTCCTGGGCGACACCTTGAGCAATCCGCAGCAGCGCGTGATCCTGACCGGCGCCGGCAGCTCGGCCTATGTGGGCGAGATCATCGCCGACGAAATCAACGCCGCCTGGCCGTGCCAGGTGCGCGCGCTGTCGACCACCAGCTTGCTGACCCACCCCGCGCTGTACCTGGAACGCACGGCGCCAACGCTGGTGGTGTCCTTCGCCCGCAGCGGCAACAGCCCGGAAAGCACGGCGGCGGTACAACTGGTGCGCGACATGGTGCCGACCGCGCGCTTCCTCAACATCACCTGCAACGCCGACGGCGCGCTGGCCCTGCAAGGCGCCGGCGACCAGCAGACCCTCAACCTGATGATGCCGGCCGCCAGCTGCGACCGCGGCTTCGCCATGACCAGCAGCTTCACCTGCATGCTGCTGGCCGCGCTGTGCGTGCTCGATCCCGACTTCCAGCCGGAGCGCCTGGACACGCTGGCGCAACTGGGCGAGCAAGCGCTGGCCGCGTGGTCGGCGCCGGTGGCCGAACTGGCTTCGCAGCGCGTCGCGCGCGTGGTCTACCTGGGCAGCGGTCCGCTGGAAGCGTTGGCCAAAGAGGCGGCGCTGAAGATCCTCGAACTGACCGCCGGCAGCGTGCTGGCGATGGCCAACAGCGCGCTCGGTTTCCGCCACGGCCCCAAGGCCGCGTTGAACAAGGAGACGCTGGTGGTGCTGTTCCGCAGCTCCGATCCGCTGTCGCGCCGCTATGAACACGATTTGCTGCTGGAGCTCCAGCGCGACCAGGTGGCCGGCCGCTGCCTGACCGTGGGCGCCGGCGCCGGCGCCGACATAGGTATCGACGCGCCGGCCTGGCCGGACGCCTGGCTGGCGCCTCTGTGGCTACTGATGGCGCAGCAGTACGCGCTGCACCAGTCGGCGCTGCTGCAACTGCATCCCGATAATCCTTTTGCCGGCGGCACCGTCAACCGTGTCGTGCAAGGCGTCACCATCTACCGCCATGACGAATTCTGAACCACGCGGCTATCACGGCATCGACATCGGCGGCACCAAGATCGAGCTGGTGGCGTTCTCCGAGGAAGGCCATGAGCTGAAGGAAGTCCACCGCGAGCGCATCGCCACGCCGGGCACCGATTTCGCCGAGTTCCTGCTGGCGATCCAGGGCCTGGTGGGCCGCGCCGACAAGGCGCTGGGCTTGCGCGCACCGGTCGGCATCGGCCTGCCGGGTGTGATCGACAGCGCCACCGGACGCCAGCTCAGCTCCAACGTGCCGGCATTGAACGGTCGCGCCGTGGCCCATGCGCTCAAGGATGCGCTGGAGCGCCCGGTCGCCATCGGCAACGACTGCCAGTGCTTCGCGCTGTCGGAAGCGCAAGGCGGCGCGGCGCACGGCCAGCCGACCATGTTCGGCGCCATCATCGGCACCGGCGCCGGCGGCGGCTATTGCGTCGACGGCCGCCTGCTGCGCGGCGCCAACGGCGTAGCCGGCGAATGGGGCCACTGGCCGCTGCCGGCGGCACAGCTGGCATCACAGTTGGTGATGCAGTTTGCGCCGGCCCCGCTGCCTGTCCTCGACTGCCCTTGCGGGCGGCGCGGCTGCCTGGAACGCTATGTCTCCGGTCCCGGCATGAGCCGGCTGCACCAGCACCTCGGCGGCGGCGACGAAACGCCATCAGCCATCGTCGCGCAGGCGCGCGCCGGTTCGGCCATCGCCGTCAAGACCATGGCGCTGCACGCCGACTTGCTGGGCCACGCGCTGGCCACGCTGGTACTGACGCTGGACCCGCACGCCATCGTGCTGGGCGGCGGCTTGTCGCAGCTAGCGCACCTGTACGACCAGCTGCCGGCCGCGATGCGCCGCCACCTGTTCCCGGGCGTGCGCGTGCCGCCCATCCTGCCGCCGAAATTCGGCGACGCCGGCGGCGCGCGCGGCGCCGCCCTGCTCGCCCGTCAGCAACTGACTGCCCACTAAGCAAAAGCCTATGAAAACTACCGAATCCCTGTCCCCCGTCCAGCAAATCATCGCCGCCCATCGTCGTGGCGAATCTGTCGGTTTGTACAGCGTGTGCTGCAGCCATCCGGGCGTGCTGCGCGCGGCGATGCGCGTGGCGGCCGACTACGACACCGTGCTGCTGGTGGAAGCGACTTCGAACCAGGTCGACCAGTTCGGCGGCTACACCGGCATGACGCCGTCCGCCTTCCGCGACTATGTGCACAACCTGGCGCGCGGCCAGGGCTTCCCGCTGGAGCGCCTGGTGCTGGGCGGCGACCACCTCGGCCCCAACGCCTGGCAGGGACTGGACGCGGCCACCGCCATGCAGCACGCGGAGACGCTGATCGCCGCCTACGCCGCCGCTGGCTTCCACAAGATCCACCTCGATTGCAGCATGCGCTGCGCCGACGATCCGCAGCTGCTGAGCGACGAAACCATCGCCGCCCGCTCGGCGCGCCTGTGCGCGGTCGCGGAAAAGGCCGCCGAGCAGGCCGGCCTGCCGCCGCCGGTGTACGTGATCGGCACCGAAGTCCCTATCCCCGGCGGTGAGGCCAACCTGGCGCAGGCCGGCGCGGTCACCTCGCCCAAGGCCGCAGCGCGCACGCTGGACGTGCACCGCCTGGCGTTCTTCGCGATGGAGCTGCACAGCGCCTGGCGCCGCGTGATCGCGATGGTGGTGCAGCCGGGCGTGGACTTCGACCATAGCCAGATCCAGCACTACGACGCGACCCAGGCCACCGCATTGTCGGCCTTCGTCGCCGGCCAGCCCGGCCTGGTGTTCGAAGCCCACTCCACCGACTACCAGCGCGAATCGGCGCTGCACGACATGGTGCGCGACCACTTCGCCATCCTCAAGGTCGGCCCGGCCGCCACCTTCGCGCTGCGCGAGGCCCTGCAGGCGCTGTCCCGCATCGAGGAAGAACTGGTGGCGCCCGGCCAGGCCTCGCGCCTGATGCAGGTGCTGGACGAAACCATGCTGGCGCAGCCCAAGCACTGGGCCAAGCACTACCCCGGCAGCAGCGCCGAGCAGCGTTTGCTGCGCCGCTATGGCCTGAGCGACCGATGCCGCTACTACTGGGGCGAGCCGGCCGTGGTGGCGGCCGTCGACAAGCTGTGCACCAACCTCGATGCGCTGGCGATCCCGCTGTCGCTGCTGAGCCAACACCTGCCGGAGCAATTCCAGGAAGTGCTGCAAGGCCGGCTGGGCACCAAGGCCGATGCGCTGCTGGAGCACAAAATCGGCCGCGTGCTGGCGCAATATGCGCGCGCCTGCAATCGCAACGCCGCCGCGCTAAACACGCTAAATGCGCCGGCCGATGTGGCCCCGACAGCTGGCAGCGCGGCTGCGATCTGTTAAGCTCGACGTTTTTGTAAAATCGACTGCACAATAATGCGAAATACCAGCCAACGCCGCGCCTCCATCTTGCAGGCGCTTACCCAACACGGCTCGGTCCAGGTGGCCGCGCTGGTGGACCAGCTGGGCGTCTCCGCCGTCACCATCCGCAGCGACCTCAGTGCGCTCGAATCGCAGGGACTGGCCACGCGCAGCCACGGCGGCGCCACGCTGACGCGCACCCCGCCGCCCGAGCAGACCATCCCGCAGAAGGACGCGCTGAACCACGAACAGAAGGAGCGCATCGGCGCCTGGGCCGCGCGCATGGTGCAGCCGGGCGACAACATCATCATCGATTCGGGCACCACCACCATCTCGCTGGCGCGCCACCTGCGCGAGGCGCAGAACGTGACGGTGATGACCAATGGCCTGAACATCGCCTGGGAACTGGCCGACGCCCCCGGCGTCGACTTGATCCTGACCGGCGGTCTGCTGCGCAAGCAGTCGCTGTCGATCCAGGGCACGCAGGCCGAGGCTTGCCTGCAGGCCTATAGCTTCGACAAGCTGTTCCTCGGTGTCGACGGCTTCGACCTGCAATTCGGCGTCACCACCCACCACGAGGCGGAGGCTAGCCTGAACCACAAGATGGTGGAGCGGGCCAAGAAAATCATCGTCCTCGCCGACGCCTCCAAATTCGGGCGCGTCAGCCTGCACCGCATCGTGCAGCTGGACCGCGTCCATACCGTCATTACCGACGCCAGCATCAGCGCGGAATACCGCGATGGCCTGCTGGAAGCCGGCATCGAACTCCTGATAGCGGAATAAACAGTGTTAAGCGGCAGAATCCTCACACCACAAGGCTGGATCACGGGCAGCATCGCCTTCAGCGAGCAAACCCGGCGCATTCAAACCATCCACGCGGACGCGCAGGCAGGCAACAACAGCGGCCTGACGATACTGCCCGGCTTCATCGACCTGCACGTGCACGGCGCCGCCGGCGTCGACATCATGCAGGGCGGCGACGCCGGCGCCAGCGTGGCGCGCAGCCACGCGCGCCACGGCACCACGGCGATGCTGGGCACCACCATGACGGCCACCGACAATTCGATCCGCCGCGCGCTCAAGGGCCTGGCCGGCGTGATCGCCGCTCGCCCGGCCGGCGCCGCGCGCATGCTGGGCGTGCACCTGGAAGGCCCGTTCCTGAGCATCCACCGCCTCGGCGCGCAACCGGCCGACTCGGTGGCGGTGGCCAGCCTGGAGCTGGTGCGCAGCTATCACGAACTGGCGCCGATCCGCGCGCTGACCATCGCCACCGAAGTGGACGGCCACCTGGACCTGATCCCGATGCTCAAGCAGATGGGCATCCGCGTGCAGCTGGGCCACAGCAACGGCAGCTACGAGGACGGCGTGGCCGCGCTCAACGCCGGCGCGGCCGGCTTCACCCACCTGTTCAACGGCATGACGGCGCTCAACCACCGCCACCCCGGCATCGCCGGCGCCGCGCTGGCGCATGCCGAATACGCCGAGATCATCCCGGACCTGCAGCACGTGCACGAAGGCGCGATCCGCGCCGCGCTGCGCGCCATCCCGCGCCTGTATGGCGTGACCGACGCCACCTCGGCCACCGGCATGCCGGACGGCGAGTATGGCCTGGGCAGCCAGCGCGTCTACAAGTGCCTGGGCTGCGTGCGGCTGGCCACCGGTTCGCTGGCCGGCTCGGTGCTGACGATGGATCAGGCGCTGCGCAATTTCGTCGGCCTCGGGCTGGACCTGGCCGACGCCTCCAACCGCCTCTCGCTCTACCCCGCCGACTACATCGGCGAGGCGGAGCGCGGCCGCCTGGTGCCCGGCGCCTGGGCCGACCTGGTGGTCTTGAATGCCGATTTACAGCCGGTGGCCGTCTTCGTTGAAGGCGAAGCCATCGATCTTTCTTCACACTAGCCGGAGTTTTGATGCAAACCACCCTGCCAACCGCACCCGCCCGCGCCATGGGCTTTCTGCTGTTTATCGCCGGTATGGGAGGGCTGCTTTATGGGATAGACGTCGGCATCATCGCCGGCGCCCTGCCCTATCTGGAATCGACGGCGTCGGTGGCGTGGAAGCTGAGCGCGCAGCAGCTGGGCTTTATCGTCGCGGCGGTGTTGCTGGGCTCCGTGCTGTCGTCGCTGTTCGCCGGCGCGCTGGCCGACCTGGTCGGACGGCGCGCGGCGATGGTGCTGGCCGGCGCCTTGTTCACTCTGAGCATACCGCTGATCGCGCTGGCCGACGGCTACCTGCCGCTGATGCTGGGCCGTCTGCTGCAGGGCATCAGCGGCGGCTTGATCGGCGTGGTGGTGCCGCTGTACCTGGCCGAGTGCCTGCATGCGCGCCATCGCGGCCGCGGCGCGGCGCTGTTCCAGCTGCTGCTGACCATCGGCCTGGTGGCGGCGGCGCTGATCGGATTGTTCCAGGCGCAGACGGTGGAAACCGCCACCGCGGCGGCGCAGCATCTGGCGGAGGCGGCGCGCGCCGACGCGGTGTTCGCGGCCAAGGACCACGCGTGGCGCAGCATCTTCTGGGTGTGCCTGGCGCCCGGCCTGGTGTTCACGCTGGGCGGCCTGCTGCTGTCGGAATCGCCGCGCTGGCTGGCGCGCAAGGGCCGCATCGAGCAAGCCCGCGCCGCGCTGCTGCGCACCCGTCCCGCCGCCGAGGCGGAAGCGGAACTGCGCGACATCGAACTGGCGCTGTCGCCCGTCACATCATCCGGCGGCGCGGTGGCCAGCGACCGCCTGCTGAGCCGCCGCTACGTGCTGCCCTTCCTGCTGGCCTGCCTGGTGCTGGCGCTGACGCAGGCGACCGGCATCAATTCCATCCTGGCCTATGTGGTCACCATCCTGAACCAGGCCGGCCTGCCCGGCGCCACCGCCAACATGGCCGACGTCGCGCTGAAGGTGCTGAATGCGGTGATGACGGTGGTGGCGGTAGCGCTGGTGGACCGCAAGGGCCGCAAGTTCCTGATGATGCTGGGCACCGGCGGCATCGTGCTGGCACTGGTGACGGCGGGCCTGCTGTTCCGCAGCGTGGAAGGCGAACAGCGCGACATCAGCGCCATGCTGCAAACGCGCGTTCAGGCCAGCGGTCTGGAACTGCGCCTCGACCCGGCCACCTTGCAGGCGCTGGGCGACATACCGGCCGACGGCGCGCCGATGCAGCTGTCGATCGCCTATTCCTACGGCCCGTTCACCAATGTGCAAAGCCGCCGCAGCGACGATCCAGCGCTGCCGCTGCTGCGCGTCGCCCGTGAAGACACGGTGCAGGCGGACAGCGTGATCGGAGCCTTCTTCCGTCGCCTGCATTTGAATCCGTTCGCCGATCCGGCCGAAGCGGTCGGCGCGCCGCTGCGCATCGAGCAGGCGCACCTGTCGGCGGTACCGCCTTCCACGCACGGCTGGCAGGTGGCGCTGGCGATTTGCCTGTTCGTCGCCAGCTTCGCGGTCGGTCCCGGCGTGTGCGTGTGGCTGGCGCTGTCGGAGCTGATGCCCAACCGTATCCGTTCCAACGGCATGAGCGTGGCGCTGTTGATCAACCAGTTCGTGTCCACCGTGATCGCGGCGGTGTTCCTGCCGACCGTGGGCCAGTATGGTTACGCCACGCTGTTCTTCTACGGCGCCGGCTGCGCGCTGCTGTACTTCCTCACCGCCACCTTCCTGCTGCCCGAAACCAAGGGCAAGACGCTGGAAGAAATCGACGCCCACTTCTCGCGCAAAGCCGCTGCCTAAGCCAGGCAGGCTTCGAGCGACGATTCGAGCAGCGGGAAGTGGCCGCTGTCGACCAGGCGCACATTCGCCTGCGGGAAGATGGCGCGCCAGATGGCGCCATCATGCTCCGCATCGATCATCGGATCATGGCGGCCGAACACCACCGACACCGGACCATTGAAGGCGCTGCGCCCCGGCGGCCGGAAGCTGGCCGCAAAATCGTCCGACACGGCGACCGAGGTCGGGCCGTCAAAGGCGCCCGGCTGCTGCAGCACCTCGAGGAAATGGCGCGGCGCATCGCCGGCATGCGGGCCGAAATACAGCGACGGCACATCCGGCAGCAGTTGCAGCACGCCGAACACGTCCCAGAAGCGCGCCCGCCCCGGCGCCGCTTCGTAGGCCGCCAACGCCGCCACGACCTTGGGGGCGTCGGCATGGCCAGCGTTGACGGACAAGGCGCGCCGCGCCAGCCGCAGCGCGGCCTGTTCCGGATTGTAGGTCGGCGCCAGCAGCACCACGCGCGCCACCAGTTCCGGCGCATGGTTGGCGACGTGGGTCGCCAGGTGCGCGCCGAAGGAACTGGCCATCACGGTCAGCGGCATGCCGTGCGCCTGCGCGCTGCGGCGGAATCCGGCCAGCGTGGCCTCCAGCAAATCCAGATAAGGGCGCTGCGCGCACGGCGCGGCAGGCGGCTGCTGCCACCACTCCACGTCGTCGGCCTGCGGGAAGCGCGTGCGTTCGATGGCGACGCTCAGGCCCGGGCCGCCGTGCAGGTAGAAAATCGATGCCATCATTGCTCCTCGAAAGTGGACTGACGCCAGCGTAACGCAAGAGTGCTTTTTTAACAAGTATATAGCTAGTTGATTGACTTCGCCGGGCGCTGTGGTCAAATGGGCGCATGAAAAAATATCTCCTTGCGATGTCCCTGCTACTGGCGGCCACCCATGCGCCGGCCCAGGTGCTGCCCGTGCGCGAACAGGCAAACGTGATCAACCAGCTGCTGGCCGAACGCTTCGATACGCTGCTGCCGGACATGATGGCGCAGACCGGCATCGATATGTGGATCGTGCTTGCGCGCGAATACAACGAAGACCCGGTGCTCAAGACCATGCTGCCGGCCGAGTGGCTCAACGCCCGCCGGCGCACGGTGCTGCTGTTCTACCGCGACCCGGCCAGCGGCCGCGTCGACAAGCTGGCGGTGGCGCGCGCCGAGAACCTCAACCCGACCATCTACACCCATCCGATCGGCTACCACGGCCACGCGGCCGGCCCCGCCATCGGCATGTGGGACATGCAGGACGGCGTGCCGGGCAGCGGCGACGAGGCGCTGCGCTACCGCACCGCCTACTCGATCGAACTCAATGCGGCGACCGCGCTGCCGGGCTACGCGGAGCCGGTGCGCATCATGCTGGAGGAAGACGCCTACTTCGACCAGGCCGGCATCCGCTACATCGGCGGACGGCAGCAGGAGCTGCTGCTGGTGCCGCGCCGCGCGTCCCACCTCGAACCCTGATCAACCTTTGCGCGTGAAACCGTCGTCGCTCCATGCCTCGCTGCCGACGCCGTGGCGCACGAAGAACAGGCCGTGCGGATCGTACTGGCGCTTGGCGCGCGCCAGCCGCTCGTAGTTGGCGCCCCAGAACGCGGCCTGCCAGTCCTTGAGGAAGTAGTCGCTCTCCGACACATAGGAACCCGCCCTGGGCGCGGCCTTGCGCAATTCCGCCATCGCCCGGCCGATCGACGCGGCCCGTTCGCGGCCACGCTGCGCGCCCTTCTCCGCGTCCTCTTTCGCGCCCGGCATGCCAGGATAGCGCGGGCCGTCGCCGCCGGCGATGATGGCCAGCGCGAACGCGCCCAGCACGTCGGGATTCATCGCCGTGTCGCGCGCGGCGGCCAGGTCGGCGGCCGAGGCGCCGGCCAGGCCCTTGTTGAAGTGCAGGCCCACGCGCCAGTGCCGCGTGCTGCGGAACAGCGCGTCGGCCAACTGCGCCTGCTGTTCGGCGGCCAGCAAGGTGGCGGGCAGCCAGGCCGAATGGTAACCGTGGATGAACCAGCCCGCGTCCCCGGCGTCGCCCTTCCACACGCCATGGTGCGCCGCGGCGCCGGGACGCTCGTCGGCCAGCATGAAGCCGGGCGCGTACTTCTTGAAGAAGGCCAGGTTCCAGAACTGCCGCGCCGGCAGCGCCACCACGCGGAACGGCTTCTCCAGCGTGTACTCGGGCCGCTCGCCCAGCCAGGCCAGGAACGGCGCCCACACCGCCTCCGCCTGCTGCTGGTTCAGTCCCTGGAACACCATGGACACGTCCACCGTATTGCCGGTGTTGAAGCCGATCTGCTCGCCCCAGTTGGCGTTGAACAGCGCGCCGGCGTAGAACGCCAGCACCTGCGCGATCAGCGCGCGGTAGGCATCGTCACTGGCGGCCTTGATGGTGAAGAACACCGCGCCGAAGGTCTCCGGCAGTTCGCGCGTGCGCAGGGTCAGGCGCGTGACCACGCCGACGCTGCCGCCGCCACCGCCCTTCAAGGCCCAGAACAATTCAGGATTGGTGCAGGCGTTGGCGATGCGCACCTGGCCGTCGGCGGTCACCACCTCGGCTTCCAGCAGGCCGGCGGCGGCGGTGCCGTAGTTCTTGGAGAAGCTGCCGAAGCCGCCGCTCTGCACCAGCCCCGCGACGCCGACCGTGGTGCAGCCGCCGCCCTGCACGTAACGGCCGCCGCGCGTGGTGACGGCGTCGTAGGCGTCGATCCACATCGCGCCCGCGCCCAGCGTGACGGCCGGCTGCGGCGCCTCGCTGCAGCCCTGCGCGACGAACGCCGGCTGCAGCGTGGCGTCGTTCATCTGGCGCGTCCAGACCAGCAGCGAATCGGGCGCGTCGGACGTGCCCTGGTAGCTGTGGCCGCCGCCTTTGACCACCAGCCGCAGATTGTGCTCGCGCGCGAAGTTGACCGCCGCCACCACGTCGGCCGTGCCGCGCGCCGCCACCGCGTAGGCGCTCGGCTGCGAGGACCAGGCGTCCTGCCAGCCGCTGGTCTGCGTCAGCGCCGGCTGGTCGCCGATGGCGTAGGTGTTTTTCAGCGCGTCCAGCGCGGCCGTGCAGGCCGGCGCGCTGGCGCCACCAACGCCGGCGGCACAGGCGGCGAACGGCGCGTCCAGTTTGAGCAGGCGGCCGTCGACCCGCTGCTGCAATTGCTGCCAGGCCGAGGCCGACGGCCAGGCGGCATCGCCGGGGCGCACGCGGCGGCGCGCCGTGGCGGCGGCAGCGCGCAGCGAGGTAAGCGACATCAGCGGCAAGGCCGCTACCGACTTGAGCAAGCTTCTTCTTTGCATGGACTGGCTTTCATGTGTGATAGGGACAGCGCTACCTTAGCGCAGCCGTCCGCCGCCGGTCCACCGCTATGTGGCGAGACGGACGGGGGCGTGGCGAAGCGGATAAATTATTGACCAGACAGAACGAATGATGCCTGCAAGCTCCAGGGTGGCAAAAATATGCTGCACCTGCGAAGATAGTGCGGCAGGCGTCCGGCCAAAGCGCCTGAATCAGCACGCTCTCTTTGGCCCCACACCATCCAGGAGAAGTACATGAATTCGTTTGTGGAAACCATTGCGCCAGCAGCAAAAAATCACGCGCTCGCCCGTATCGACTATTTCAGCGACCTGACACTCGCCACCTTGCAATCGGTGCGCAAGCTGTCGGAGGTGAACCTGCAATTCAGCCGCGACTGGCTACAGGAATCCACCGAAACCCTGCGCGCCGCCCTGCTGAGCCCGCACACTGAACGCGCGCCGGCCAGCATGCCGTCGACCGAGCAGGCGACGCACAAGCTGCAGGCGTGGCAGCAGCAGCTGGGCCAGATCGCCAGCGAGTACCAGTCCAGCATCAACCAGGTGGTGCAGCAGCATGCGCCGCAGGCGGCGCGCGCGGCGACCGAGCTGGCCGAGGCGGTGACACACAAGGCCGTCGCCCAGGTCGACCAGCAGCTGCGCCAGGGCAAGGCTGCCGGCAAGGAAATACTCGATCAGGCCCACCAGTTCGCCCAGGTGGCGGCGCAGAACGGTTCGATGGCGCAGCCGGTCTCGATGCAGAGCGCCGAGGACCAGGGCAACCAGAACTAGGCGCCGTTACAGGAAGCGTTCCGGAATATCGTCGACGAAGGGATACATCGAGAAATACGGCTTGGCCTCGTCCAGCACCTGCTTGACGGACGGCCGGCCGACCAGCCGTTCGAAGTAGGCGTTCAGGTGCTGGTATTCCTCGGGGAACGGTAATAGCGTGGCGGCGTAGAACAGCGCCGGCGCCGCCGCGCAATCGGCCATGCTGAACGCCTCGCCGCACATCCAGCTGCGCGCGGCCATGCGCTTCTCGATCATCTTGTAGGCCGTCTTGAGCTTGGTGCGCTCCTTGGTCTGGTCGCATTGCATGCCGCTCAGGTGGCCGAGCACGATGGTCTGCACCGGCTCCTGCACATAGTTGTCGAAGAAGCGGTCCCACAGCCGCACGTCGAGCGCCGCCTCCCAGTCGGCCGGGATCAAATCCTGCGGGCCGGGGAAGTAGCGGTCCAGGTATTCGATGATGACCGAGGTCTCCGGCACATCGCGCCCGCGCGCGTGGTCGCGCAGCACCGGGAATTTGCACAAGGGCCAGATCGCCTCCAGCTCGGCGCGGTCGGCCTCCTCACCCAGGTTGATCAGGCGCTTGTCGAAGGGCGTGGCGTTCTCATACAGCGCGATCAGCACTTTATGGCAGAACGAGGCCAGTGGGTGGTAGTACAGCGTCAGGGACATGGTCGGCTCTCCGAGGGTCGGGCACCGCCACGCGGTACCAATCAAATCAGCAGATGATACTTCAGACAAGCCGATGGCGGCGGACCGGAAATGTTGCGACACTTCGCTCCGTCATACGCCGGGCCAACTCCACCAAGCGCCGGCGGACCACCGAACCACCACCTCACAGGATCCTCCATGCGCCTTGCCATTACCCTTGCCCTCGCCTCCCTCTGCGCCTTCAGCGGCAACAGCCACGCCGACGCGCTCGACCTGCCGTCGTCGTCGGGCCCGCAAACCGCGCCCGCCGCCGGCGACAGCCTGACCGTGGGCGGCGGCATCGCCTACGTGCCGGAATACGCCGGCAGCAAGAAAAACCGCGTGGTGCCGCTGCCCTACATCGAGCGCACCTTCGACAACGGCGTCTTCCTCAGCACCATGCGCGGCGTCGGCTTCCAGACCAGCGTGAGCGGCGTCGGCCTGAGCGCGGCGCTGAGCTACGGCGGCGCGCGCGCCGACCACAAGCGCAATATGTTCGACGGTTCCGACGCGCTCAAGGGCATGGGCGACATCCAGGGCGCGGCCCAGGCAGTGCTGGCCGCCAGCTATCAGGTGGGCACCGTCGGCCTGAGCCTGAGCACCACGCAGAACCTGGCACACCGCGAACACGGCGCCACCTACACGCTGGGCGCGGCGACGCAGTTGTACACCACCGCCAGCGACCAGGTCGGCCTGAGCGTGTCGACCGAGTACGCCGACAAGAAGCACATGCAAACCTACTTCGGCGTGACCGCCGCGCAAAGCGTCGCCTCGGGCTACAAGGCTTATAACGCCAGGGGCGGCATCGCCAACGTCACGACCAGCGTCAGCTGGAACCACGTGCTCGACAAGAACTGGTCGGTGCACACGGTGCTCGGCATCACGCAGTTGGCCTCCGATGCCGCCGACAGCCCGCTGACCAAGCGCAAGACCACGCCGATGCTGATGACGGGCATTGCCTACAAGTTCTAAATCGCTTAGCTGGGTGATACTATTGAGGGAAATTCACCTATCGTTTCCTTCAATAATGCCGACACTCACGCTGCTGACCTTTATCGCCCTCGCCCTGTCCGTGGGGGCCGTCTGGCTCCCACGCTCTCCCCGCGTCCCGCTCGCGCCCTGGCAAATCTGGTTTGCCTTGGCGCTGCTGTGTGGCGCGCTGTCGGGCGTGCTGCACGCGCCGGCCTTCATCGCGCTGGCCTTGTTCGGCGGCGCAGCCTGGCTGACCGATGCGGCGTCCAAAAAATATCTGCGGATACTGTTTGGCGTCGTCACGCTGGTGCTGGCGTTTGCGCTGGCGATCCACAAGCTGCCGGGGTTCAGCAATCCCGTGGTGATTGCCGGCGCGGTGTTCTCGGCCGGCGCCAAGCCGTTTACGCAGTATGCGAACTTCGACAAGGGCGCGGTCGGCCTGATCTTGTTGGCATACATTTGCCATCGCACGGCGTCGCTGGCCGAATTCGGTAGCGTACTGAAGAAGACCTTGCCGGTGCTCGTGCTCACCGTAGCGGCCGTGATGGCCTTTGCCACCGGCGTCGGCTTCGTGCAGCCGGCCTTCAAACTGCCGGAGGTCACGCTGCAATTCCTGGCGGTGAACCTGTTCTTCACTGTGGTCGCCGAAGAGGCGTTCTTCCGTGGTTTCATCCAGGCGAGACTGGCGTCGGCGTTGTCCGATTTCCGTCACGGCGCGTGGGTGGCGCTGCTCTGTTCCGCCCTGTTGTTCGGCGCCGCCCATCTGGCCGGCGGCCCGCTGTACGCCGCGCTTGCCGCCATCGCTGGCCTGGGCTATGCCTACGCCTACCACGCCACGCAGCGCATCGAAGCGTCCATCCTCGTACACATCGCGCTCAACGCCGTGCACTTCATCTTCTTCACCTACCCCTGATCAAAAGGAAAGTTCATGCGCGCAGTGATCCGACTCGCCCTTCTCTGCTTGCCGCTGGCCGGCGCGCTTGCATCGGCCCAGACCGTCGGCGTCCGGCCGGACGAGGTGATTGCGCGCAGCGCGCCCGACTTGCAGAAGGACCTGGCGCCGCTGCGGCTGGCCATCGACCAACGCCTGCTGCTGGCGCAAGCGGTGGCGCGCGCCAAGTGGAATGTGCAGGCGCCGATCGACGACCTGCCGCGCGAGGCGCAGGTGATCCAGGCGGCAGTCAGGCAAGGCGCCGCGCTCGGTCTTGCCGATGCATGGGTCGAAGCGGTGTTCCGCGCGCAGATCGACGCATCGAAAATCGTGCAGCGCGAACTGTACGCGAAATGGCGGACGCAACAGGCCGGCAAGTTTGACGACGCGCCCGACCTGGCCAAGACCGTGCGTCCAGAACTCGACCGGATCACCGTGCAACTGCTGCGCTCCCTGGCCGACCATCAAGCCGTGCTGAAGGCCGATACGCGCAAAGCCGACGTCGCACGCGCCCTGCGCCCACTTGAAGCGACGGCGCTCAGTCCATCCGCCGTCGAGCAAGCACTGGCGCCCTTTGCGGCGCTGCATTGAGCCGCATGGGCGGACAGCAGGAATATGCGTATGGGGTGCTCCACCCCGCTCCTTGTGGCAAAACCCCGATTTCTCCTTCGATTTTCTTCGATTTTTTCAAGCATTGAACTGTTTTCGAATTTGCCGGTCTAAATTGGGGAATGCCGAAGAAAATAGGGGAGAAAATCGAATGAATACCACAATGACCGTGCAGGTGCCCACCGATACCCTGCTCAAACTGATCGAAAAGCTGCGCCGCCGTGGCGGCTCGCAGGATATCTCGGAAGCGATGACTTGGGCCCCCGAACGCTGGCTCGCCGAACCAGTTCGCGCAATCATTCGCGCGCTCGACGCGCAGTGCATGGCACGATTTATACGTCCGCCGCCCAGGCGATAAGACCTTCAAGCTGGCCAACAGGTTGCGCGCCGAATTAGCTGCGGCGGAGAAGTCGGCTGCAGCGGGAACCCAGAAGTCGGCGCCGGCAGAGCACGCCGCCGCCCAAGGAGACGCGCCCCCCGCCTTGGTGCCACCGGTGGCGCCAGTGCCGAGAAACACCGACCGCGAACCTGGCTGGGATTTACCGGAGCGCAGAAAGTTCCGCTACCGGCTGGAAGATGTCGCCTACTAGTTCAGCAACAACTCCGGCTGCTGCTGCACGATGGCCGTCTTCGGCAGACAAACGAGGAAGGAACTGCCCTTGCCCGCCTCCGACTTGATCTGCAAGGTCGAGCCATGGCGCAGCAGCACGTGCTTGACGATCGCCAGCCCCAGCCCGGTGCCCTGGGTCTCGCGCGAGCGGCTCTTGTCGACCCGGTAGAAGCGCTCGGTCAGGCGCGAGATGTGCTCGGGGCTGATGCCGATGCCGGTATCTTCCACCATGAACTTGACGCCGCCTTCATACTCTTTCCACGCCAGATGGATCTTGCCGCCGGCCGGCGTGTAGCGCACCGCGTTCGAGGCCAGGTTGCCGAAAGCGCTGTGCAGCTCTTCATAACTGCCCATGATGTCCGGCCCGTTGACCGCCATGGTGATCTCATGCTTGCCGGCCGACAGCGCCCGCGCATCGCGCAGCACCTGCTCCATCAGCTTGGGCACATCGACCTGCTCCGGCCGCATCGGATAATCGACCGACTCCAGCCGCGACAGGGTCAGCATGTCCTCGATCAGATGCTGCATGCGGTGGCCCTGCTCCGTCATCAGCTTCAGGTGCGCCGAGCGGGTGGCCGCATCGAGCCCCTCGGAAGCGGCGATCTCCAGGAAGCCGACGATCACCGTCAACGGCGTGCGCAGCTCGTGCGAGGCGTTGGCGATGAAGTCGCGCCGCATCTCTTCGATGCGCTCGCTCTCGGTGGCGTCGTGCGTGACCAGGATCTGGCGGCGGTTTTCAAACGGAATGATATGCACGATCAGCTTGCGCTCGCGGAAGCTGATCGTCAGCGGCTGCTCGTAGCGGCCGAGGATGATGTAGTCCATGAAATCCGGACTGCGCACCAGGTTGGTCACGCGCATGCCCTTGTCGCGCTCGTGCGTCAGGCCCAGGTGCTTCTCGGCGGCCGGATTGCACCACTCGAGGAACAGCACGTCGTCCATGATGACCACGCCGTCCGGCAGCAGATGCATGGCCTGGCGGAAGCGCGCCAGCCATTCGGTCAGCTCGGCCTGGTTCTTCTCGTCGTCGCGCCGCATGCGGTACAGGCGCGAGAAGATATTGGTCCAGGCGCCCCAGCCGTCTGGCAGCTTGGCGCTCTGCGGATCGTCCATCCAGTTGCTCAGCTGGTAGAGATAGGACAGCTGCACGAACACCATCACCATCATGGCGAGCAGCGCCAGCACCAGCCCGTGGATCCAGCCGAACATCCAGCCCAGCGTCGCGCAACCCGCCAGGATGATGGCGGTGCGCAGCGCGGCCGGCACCCAGAACACCAGTCTTGGATTCATTATTTCTCCGACAGCATGTAGCCCACGCTACGCACCGTCTTGATCAGATGTTCGGCCTCTTTCAAGGCCTTGCGCAGCCGCAGCACGTGGACGTCGACGGTGCGTTCCTCGATCACCACATGGTCGCCCCACACCTTGTCGAGCAGCTGGCTGCGCGAGAACACCCGTTCCGGATGCGCCAGCAGGAACTTCAGCAGCTTGTACTCGGCATGGCCGATGTCGATCTTCTGCTCGTCCATCAACACCGTGCAGCTGACCGGGTCCAGCATCACATTGGCCGCGCGCATGGTGGCCTGCGCATGCTCCGGGCTCTTGCGGCGCAGCAGCGCCTTGGCGCGCGCCAGCAGCTCGCGCGGCGAGAACGGCTTGGTGACGTAGTCGTCGGCGCCGCTGTTCAGGCCCGCCAGCTTGTCTTCTTCCATGCTCTTGGCGGTCAGCATGATGACCGGGATTTCATTGAACTGGCGGTCGGAACGGATGCGCGCCAGCAGGCGCAGGCCGGTCTGGTCGGGCAACATCCAGTCCAGCAGGATCAGTTGCGGGGTCTTGGTCTGGATGAAGTCCCAGGCCTCGGAACAGCTTTGCACGGCGCAGCAGTTCCAGCCTGCTTCGCGCAGCGAAAACGTCACCAGCTCGACAATGGCTGGCTCGTCTTCGACGATCAGTACGGTGGTTTTATCGGATGCCATTTTTCTCTTTTGTATCGCTTACTGCGCCTGCTCAGGCACGTCGTCCGGTATCGGTGCGGTCTTGGTGTGGCGGATGTCCTTGCCTTCTACGACGTAAATGACGTATTCGGCGATGTTCTTGGCGTGGTCGCCGATGCGCTCGATCGCCTTGGCCACCCACAGGGTGTCCAGCGCGGCCGAGATTGTACGCGGATCTTCCATCATGAAGGTGATCAGATTGCGCATGATCGAACGGAACTCGTGGTCGATCACGGCGTCCTGGGCGATCAGCTGCAAGGCTTGCTTGCCGTCGTTGCGGGCGAACGCGTCCAGCGCATCGTGCAGCATGTCGCTGGTGTTGTTGGCGATGCCGCGCACCATCTCGTAGTGGTTGACGGTCACCGCGCCGCGCGCATGCAGCGCCTTGGCGGTGCGGGCGATCTTGGTCGCTTCGTCGCCGATGCGCTCGAGGTCGGTGATCACCTTGATGGTCGCCATGATGGTGCGCAGGTCGTTGGCGGCCGGCTGGCGGCGCACGATCAGGTGGCTGCAGGCGTCGTCCAGCGACACTTCCAGCTGGTTGACGGCGTCGTCCTCGCGCATCACGCGGTCGGCGCGCTCGGGATTGCCGATGCGGAAGCAGGTCATGGCGTCGAGGAACTGGGTCTCGACGATGCCGCCCATCAGCAGCACCTTGCTGCGGATGGCTTCCAATTCGTTGTCGTACTGCTTGGATGAGTGTTCACCGATCATGCTGAGCTCCGTAGTCGTTTTGCTATTATAAGTTCGATCAGCCGAAGCGACCGGTGATGTAGTCCTGCGTCTCTTTGCGCGCCGGATTCATGAAGATCTGGTCGGTCTCGCCGAACTCCACCAGCTCGCCCAGGTACATATAGGCGGTGTAGTCCGAGCAGCGCGCCGCCTGCTGCATATTGTGGGTGACGATGGCGATGGTGTAGTCCTGCTTCAGCTCGCTGATCAGCTCTTCCACCTTCGAGGTCGAGATCGGGTCCAGCGCCGAGGTCGGCTCATCCAGCAGCAGCACGTCCGGCTTCACGGCGACGCCGCGCGCGATGCACAGGCGCTGCTGCTGGCCGCCCGACAGCGACAGCCCGGACTTGCTCAGCTTGTCCTTGACCTCGCCCCACAGCGCGGCCTTCTTCAGCGCCCATTCGACGCGTTCGTCCATTTCGCCCTTGGACAGGTCTTCATACAGGCGCACGCCGAAGGCGATGTTGTCGTAGATCGACATCGGGAACGGGGTCGGCTTCTGGAACACCATGCCGACCTTGGCGCGCAGCATGTTGACGTCCTGGCCCTCTTCCAGGATGTTACGGCCACGGTACATGATAGTCCCTTCGGCGCGCTGGCCAGGATACAGGTCGTACATGCGGTTGAGCGTGCGCAGCAGGGTCGACTTGCCGCAGCCGGAAGGGCCGATGAAGGCCGTGACCTGCTTCTCGTGCACGTCCAGGTTGACGTTGGTCAGGCTCTGGGTTTTACCGTAGAAAAAATTCAGGCCCGAAATCTCGATGGTTTTACGTTTGCCGTTCGCGGCTACCACATTCTCTTGGCTCAGTTGCGTATTCATTGTTGATCGCTTTATCAGATTTTGATAGTCAGGTTTAATTCGGGACTTTTTGGCTGAACAGGGTGCGCGAGATGATATTCAGCGCCAGCACGCTGAAGGTCACCAGCAGCGCGCCGCCCCAGGCCAGCTCGCGCCAGTTGTCGTACGGGCTCATGGCGTAGCTGTAGATCACCACCGGCAGGTTGGCCATCGGCGCGTTCATGTCGGCGCTGAAGAACTGGTTGTTGAGCGCGGTGAACAGCAGCGGCGCGGTCTCGCCGGAGATGCGGGCCACGGCCAGCAGCACGCCGGTGATCACGCCGGCCTTGACGGCGCGCAGGCGCACCATCATCGCCACTTTCCAGCGCGGCGCGCCGAGCGCGAAAGCCGCTTCCAGCAGGCTGTTGGGCACCAGGCGCAGCATGTTGTCGGTGGTGCGCACCACCACCGGCACCGCGATCAGCGCCAGCGCCACCGAACCGGCGTAGCCGGAATAGTGCTTGGCGGTGGCCACGTACATGGCCCAGACGAACATGCCGATCACGATCGACGGCGCCGACAGCATGATGTCGGTGACGAAGCGGGTCACCGCCGCGACCTTGTTTTCTTCGCCGTATTCGGCCAGGTAGATGCCGGCCAGGATGCCGATCGGCGTGCTGATCGCCGTGGCCAGGCCGACGATCATCAGCGAACCGACGATGGCGTTGATCAGGCCACCGCCCTCGCTGCCCGGGGCCGGCGTGGTCTGGGTGAACAGGTTCATGCTCAGCGCGCCGAAGCCCTTGATGGCCAGCGTGACCAAAATCCACGCCAGCACCAGCAGGCCGACCGACATCGCCGCCACTGACAGCGCGATGCCGATGCGATGCGTCAGCAAGCGTTTGCGATATACCGGATTCAAGGGTTGAGTAGATGCGTGCTTCATTATTTGACGCCTTCCTTGCGGGACATGCCGGCCAACATCAGCTTGGCGGCGGACAGAACGATAAAGGTGATCACGAACAGGATCAGTGCCAGCGCGAACAGCGAGGACACGTGCAGCGGGGTGTCGGCTTCGGCGAACTCATTGGCCAGGGTCGAGGCGATCGAGTTACCGGCCGCGAACAGCGACCACGACAGCTTGTTGGCGTTGCCGATGACGAAGGTCACGGCCATGGTCTCGCCCAGCGCGCGGCCCAGGCCCAGCATGACGCCGCCGACCACGCCGGTCTTGGTGTACGGCAGCACGATCTTGCGCACCACTTCCCAGCGCGTGCAGCCGAGGCCGTAGGCCGATTCCTTCAGCACCGCCGGCACGATCTCGAACACGTCGCGCATCACCGAGGAGATGAAGGGGATGATCATCACCGCCAGGATCAGCGCGGCGGTCAGGATGCCGATGCCCATGGTCGGGCCGCTGAAGAACTGGCCGATGATGGGCAGGTGGCCGACCGTGTTCTTCAGCAGCGGCTGCACGTAGTCGCCGAACAGCGGCGCGAACACGAACAGGCCCCACATGCCGTAGATGATGGACGGCACGCCGGCCAGCAGCTCGACCGCCGTGCCCAGTGGACGGCGCAGGCCGGCCGGGCAGATCTCGGTCAGGAACAGCGCGATGCCGAAGCTGACCGGGAAGGCGATCAACAGCGCGATGCCGGAGGTGGCCAGGGTGCCGACGATGGCGATCAGCGCGCCGTACTTGTCGTTGACCGGATCCCACTCGACGGTGGTGATGAAGGCCGGGCCGAATTCCTTGAAGGCCGGCCATGCGCCCACCATCAGCGAGATGATGATGCCCATCAGCACCGCCAGCACGGACAGCGCGAACAGCATGGTGGTCTTGTGGAAGATGAAATCCTGGATGCGCTGGTTGCGCATGGTGCGGTGCATGGCCTGGGTGGCGGCCTGCTCGGCTGCCGCGAGGGCGGCGGTGGCAGTCTGCATGGCCGGCTCCGGTTTGTTCAGTGGCGTGGAAGTGATATCAGCGCTCATATTGTTGTCTCGTGATGGTAGCTAGCCTGCGGCTCCCGGTCGGGAGGCGCAGGCTAACCCCCTCGCCACTTACTGCGTGGCGAAGGGAGGTCCGGATTAGTAGATGGCCTTGCCCGATGCGTCTTTCAGGTTGGCTTTCCAGGCATCCTGCACCAGCTTGACAACCGTTGCCGGCAGTGGAACGTAGTCCAGTTCGGTGGCAGCGGCGCCGCCGTTCTTGAAGGCCCAGTCGAAGAACTTGATGACTTCCTTGCCTTTGTTGGCGTCAGCCTGTGCTTTGTGCATCAGGATGAAGGACACGCCGGTGATCGGCCACGAGTTCTTGCCCGACTGGTCGGTCAGCACCACGCCGAAGCCTGGGGTCTTGGTCCACTCGGCGTTGGCGGCGGCGGCTTTGAAGAAGTCGTCGTCAGGCTGCAGGAAGTTGCCGTCCTTGTTTTTCAGCTGGGTGTGCGACATCTTGTTCTTCTTGGCGAAGGCCCACTCGACGTAGCCGATCGAACCCTTGATGCGCTGCACGTTGGCGGCGACGCCTTCGTTGCCCTTGCCGCCGACGCCGACGATCCATTTCACGGCGGTGCCGGAACCGATCTGGGTCTTGAAGGTCGGGCTGGTTTTCGACAGGTAGTCGGTGAACAGGAAGGAGGTGCCCGAACCGTCGGCGCGATGCACCACGGTGATTTCACCGGCAGGGATCTTCACGCCCGGGTTCAGCGCGGCGATGGCGGCGTCGTTCCAGTTGGTGATCTTGCCCAGATAGATGTCGGCCACGACCGGACCGGTCAGCTTCAGCTGGCCAGGGGTGATGCCTTCCAGGTTGACCACGGTGACCACGCCGCCCATGATGGCCGGGAACTGCATCAGGCCTTCTGCGTCGAGCTCTTCAGCTTTGAGCGGCATGTCGGACGCGCCGAAATCGACGGTCTTGGCTTTGATCTGCTTGATACCGGCGCCCGAACCGACGGACTGGTAGTTCAGGCCGTTGCCGGTGGCGGCTTTGTACGACTCGGCCCACTTGGCGTAGATCGGGTAAGGGAAGGTGGCGCCGGCGCCGGTCATATCGGCGGCGTGGGCGGCGGACGAGAAGGCCATGACGGCCGTGACGCCTACTACCAGGGAAGAGAACAGTTGTTTCAGTCGCATATCAAGTCCTTTTGTTATGACAGGTTAGGATGCTGCGCAGTCTACCGGGGCTATATGACAGCTTTATGACATGACCGAAATATGTCAAAAATAGTTTTTTTACCTCGGAATTGCGCCCTCCCCCCTCTGAGAACAGGCCATGGTGCCGCCATATATTACGCCCATCCTGTCATAATTGGCGCGTCACGAAAGTCATTTATGACAAACGATGTCATGGAGTTGTCATATTTCTTATTTACACTGTTGCATCATTCTTCCGCGATACAGGATAGAATGAGCCTAATTGCAAAGTGAACAAAAAGACATGAAGCCTGACTTGCATGCTGAAGTGAACAAGAACTCCGCGTTTCTGGACCGGGAACTGTCGCAACTGATGTTCAACCGGCGCGTGCTGGCGCAAGCCGAGGACAAGAGCATCCCTTTATTGGAGCGGCTGCGCTACCTGTGCATCGCCAGCAGCAACCTCGACGAGTTCTTCGAAGTGCGCGTGGCCAGCCTGCTGGCGGCCGGCAGCGTCGAAGGTTCGCTCTCCAATCACCCGGCGCTGGTGGCCACGCTGTCGCGCATCAGCAGCGAGTGCCACGCGCTGGTGACCCACCAATATGAAATCCTCAACCAGGAAGTGCTGCCCCAGCTGGCCGCCAACGGCGTGCACCTGGTGCGCCACAACGAGCGCAACGAGGCGCAGCGCGCCTGGGTCAAGGAATACTTCGACACCGAAGTGCGCCCGCTGCTGACGCCGATCGGCCTGGACCCGGCCCACCCCTTCCCGCAGGTCGTCAACAAGAGCCTCAACTTCATCGTCTCGCTGTCCGGCAAGGACGCCTTCGGCCGCGGCACGGCGATCGCCATCGTCAAGGCGCCGCGCGTGCTGCCGCGCGTGATCCGCCTGCCCGACCACCTGTCGAAAAGCGGCGGCGTCTCGTTCTGCCTGCTCTCGTCCATCATCCACGCCCACATCTCCGACCTGTTCGCCGGCCGCGAGGTGATCGCCTATTCGCAGTTCCGCGTCACCCGCGACTCCGACCTGTGGGTCGACGAGGACGAGGTCAAGAACCTGCGCCAGGCGCTCAAGGGCGAATTGCAGGGCCGCCAGTTCGGCACCTCGGTGCGGCTGGAAGTGGCCAAGAACTGCCCACCGGAGCTGTCGCAATTCCTGCTCGACCAGTTCGGCCTGCACCAGAGCCGGCTGTACGCGGTCAACGGCCCGGTCAACCTGGTGCGCCTGACCGAGATCGTCGACCACGTCAACAACCCGGCCTTGCGCTTCCCGCCGTTCTTCCCCGGCATCGCGCAAAAGCCGGGCAGCCCGGACATCTTCGCCGCCCTGCGCGAGGGCGACATCCTGCTGCACCACCCCTACCAGACGTTCCAGACGGTGATCGACTTCATCCGCAGCGCCGCGCTCGACCCGGCGGTGGTGGCGATCAAGCAGACCATCTACCGCACCGGCATGAACTCGGACCTGATGGAGTCGCTGATCCTGGCGGCGCGCTCGGGCAAGGAAGTGACCGTGATCGTCGAGCTCAAGGCGCGCTTCGACGAGGAAGCCAACATCAACTGGGCCGACAAGCTGGAACAGGCCGGCGCCCAGGTGGTGTACGGCGTGGTCGGCCTCAAGACCCACGCCAAGGTGGCGCTGGTGATACGCCGCGAAGACCACAAGCTGCGCTTCTACGCCCACCTCGGCACCGGCAACTACCACCCGAGCACCACCAAGTTCTACACCGACTTCGGCCTGCTGACCTGCCATCCCGGCATCAGCCAGGAAGTGAACGAGGTGTTCATCCACCTGACCAGCCTGACCAAGCCGCACCGGCTGGTGCACCTGTGGCTGGCGCCGTTCGCGCTGCACAACGAGATCATCAAGGCCATCCGCAACGAGGCGCGCATCGCCCGCGCCGGACGGCCGGGACGCATCATCGTCAAGATCAACGCGCTGGTGGACGAATCGGTGATACGGGCGCTGTACGCGGCCTCCAAGGACGGCGTCAAGATCGACCTGATCGTGCGCGGCGCCTGCATGCTCAAGCCGGGCGTGCCGGGGCTGTCGGAGAACATCAAGGTGCGCTCCATCATCGGCCGCTTCCTCGAGCACAGCCGCATCTACTACTTCCGCAACGACCTGGCGCACGACGTCATGCTGGCCAGCGCCGACTGGATGAGCCGCAACCTGTTCCGCCGCATCGAGGTGGCCTTCCCCGTCCTCGACAAGGCGCTCAAGCGCCGCGTGCTGAACGAAGGCCTGAATCCTTATTTAAAGGATAATATGAACGCCTGGGAGCTGGAAGCGGACGGCCACTACCAGCGCCGCAAGGCGCGCGGCAAGCAGCTGCCCTACAGCGCCCAGCAGCACCTGATGGAAACGCTGGGCATGGCCGGCGCCCATCTGGGAGACTAAGCGGAGCGGGATCTTTTTTCACATGTCGTTCAGGAGAAAAACATGGATCTCATATTGTGGCGGCATGCCGAGGCCGAGGACGCGGAACCCGGCATGTCCGATCTGGAGCGCGAGCTGACCGTCAAGGGTCTGAAGCAGGCGCGCCGCATGGGCCAGTGGCTCGATTCGCAGCTGCCCGACAGCTGCCGCATCCTGTGCAGCCCGGCCGTGCGCACCCTGCAGACGGCCGAGGCGCTGGGGCGCAAGTTCAAGATCCACACCGACCTCGCGCCCGGCGCCGACGCCACCGACATCGTCAAGGCCGCCAACTGGCCGGGCAACAAGGATTCGGTGCTGGTGGTCGGCCACCAGCCGACCCTGGGCCAGCTGGCCTCGCTGCTGATGACGGGCGACGATATGGAGTGGGATATCCGCAAGGCCAGCGCCTGGTGGTTTTCCCAACGCGACCCCGGCAACGCCATGAGCGTCTACCTGAAGGCGGTGATGGCGGCCGACCTGGTGGTGAAATAATGACGCGTTGAGCTTGTAAAGCGGCAACCATCTGCTAAAGTTTAATCGTAACAACTTGAGGGAGGGTTACCATGTTCACCTTACTCACGATGGGGATCTTCGGAGGGATGATCGCCTTGGTCGTTTACGAGCTCATAGAGGAAACACGCGGCAGCAAACACAAACTGGTCGACCGCTATCACGAATAGCATACGCTTCATTGAAGCACCACGGCATTCCCGCGCAAGCGGGAATGGTCCGTTTACAGGCCGGTCTTGAACTTGGTGTAGATGCGGGTAATGTTGCGGCGGATATCAGCCGGCACCGCTTCCGGCGCGGCCATGCGCTGCTTGTCGGCATCCGACAGGAACACCGTCTTGTTCTCGGCGATATCCTTGCGCACGAACTTCAGGCTGGCCGAATTCGGGTTGGCGTAGAACACCTTGTTGGTCAGGCTGGCATGCACCTCGGGGCGCATGATGTAGTTGATCCACAGGTGGGCGTTGTTCGGATGCGGCGCGTCGGCCGGGATGGCCATGGTGTCGAACACCAGCGCGGCCGAGGTCTTCGGCACCAGCACCTCGATCACATTGCCATTCTTGGCGTCGATGGCGCGCTGGCGGGCGATGTTGATGTCGCCCGACCAGCCCAGCGCCACGCACACCGCGCCGTTGGCCATGTCGTTGATATAGCCCGACGAGCTGAACAGCGTCACATTCGGACGGATGGACTGCAACAGCTTGCCCGCCTCGGCGTAGTCGGCGGCGTTCTTCGAATAGGCCGGCTTGCCCAGGTAGAGCAGCGCGGCCGGCAGCACCTCGGACGGCGAGTCGAGGAAGGACATGCCGCACGACTTCAGCTTGGCCGCGTATTTCGGATTGAAGATCAGGTCCCAGGCGTTGTCCGGCATCGGCATGCCGCCCAGCGCGGCCTTGACCTTGTTGACGTTGATGCCGACCGTGGTATAGCCCCACAGCCAGTCGACCAGGTATTCATTGTTCGGATCGATACCGGCCAGCTTGGCCTGGATCGCCGGGTCCATGTTCTTCAGGTTGCTCAGTTTGGATTTATCGAGCTTGCGCAGCAGCTTGCCGTCGATTTGCAGGCGCGCCCATTGCGCGGTCGGCACCACGATGTCATAGCCCGACTTGCCGGCGGCCAGCTTGGAATTGAGGATTTCGTTGTTATCAAACAGGTCATAGCGGACCTTGATACCGGTTTCTTTTTCAAAGTTTTTGACGGTATCGTCGGCGATATAGTCCGACCAGTTATAGATGTTGAGGACTTTTTCCTCCTGCGCCTGGGCCGCCACCTGCCCCGCGCCCGCCATCAAGCCAGCCGCCACCAACGCCGCACCAACGAACTTCCCTGCCATAGCCCCTCCGAGTGGAATCAATCACAAGCCGTGATGATCGGGCATAGCCAGTTCCGACGCAAGGAATTCGTTAGAAATATCAATCTGAAATATCAACCCAGCATGTCGAACAGCGTGCCGGACTTGCCGGCCGTGCCGTTGACGGCGCTGCCGGCGGCGGTCTGGGCCTGGGCCGTGTACAGCGCCACCAGCGCCGTCGCCTGCGCCGTCAGCGCCTTGGTCAGCACCGTGCGGCGGCCGTTGATGCTGTTGATCTCGCGGCCCAGCATGCCCGCTTCCTTGCTGATCACGCTGCCATCCGAAGTCAGCGCCGACGCCTTGGCCGACAGCAGGTCGGCGATGCCCTTGCCATTGTTGGTGAACAGCTTGCCGACGCCGGCAGTATCGCTGGCCAGCGCGGCCTTGAGCTTCTTGTCCTCGACCACCAGCTGGCCGCTGCCGTCCTGGCTGACGCCGGCCGCATTGAGCGCCGCCATCGAGACACTGCCGCCGCCCGTCTTCAGCAGCAGGTTCAGCTGGCTGCTGACCTGCCCCATCGCGGTATCGGATTTCAGGTCGCCTTTTTGCAGCGCCTGCAGCTTCTTGTTCAAGTCGTTGTAGGCGCTGACGAAGGATTTCAGGTTGGCGCCGATCTGGCTGGCGTCCTGGGTGATGGTGACGTCGGTCTTGCCGGCCGCGGTCAGGGTCAGCGTGGCGCCGGCGATGGCCTGGTCGACCGTGTTGCTGGCGCTGGTGACGTCCTTGCCGTCGACGCTCAGGATGGCGTCCATGCCGGCGCTGGCCTGCTTGAGTTTCTGGCTGCCGTCGGGATCGAAGGCGAGCAGGTTTTTCAGCGCCGCGTCGCCGCTGACGCTGATGCGCAGGCTGTTGGCCGCGCCGCTCTGGCCGGCGATCGCCAGCGAGAACTTGCCGTCGTCGCCCTTGGCCACCTTGACGTCCACGCCGGCCGCCTTGAACGCGGCGGCGATGCCGTCCAGCGTATTGTTGCTGCCGTCGATGGTGATCGACTTGCCGGCCGCCTTGCCGTTGACGGCAAAGCCCTTGTCGCCGCCGGCCTTGCCGAAATCGATCTTGACGGTGGTGGCGGCGCCCGAGCCGATCTTGGCGTCCGACGCGGCGAACACATCGCTGGTCAGGAACTGGCCGCGCGCCAGCTGCTTGACCTCGACCGCGTAAGTGCCGGCCTTGGCGGTGCCGGTGGAAGCGGCGGTCAGCACGTTCTTGACGGAAGTCGCGGCGCTGGTGCTCAAGCCGCTGCCGGTCAGGCCGGCGGCGATCGACTGAAAATTCGCCAGCGCGCTTTGCAGCTGGCCGAGCGCCGACAGCTTGGTCTGGTCGTTCTTCAGCGTCGTGTTCAGTTTGGTCGCTGCACTATTCTGCGACGCCATCGTCTGTTGGACGCGATTGTAGATATCGTTCGACACCGTCGAACCGCCGGTAGTGCCGCTGGAGTTGATGCTGGAAGTGGCCATGATACGTCCCGCCTGATTTGGTTACATAGTATGCAACATCAGCAAAAAATCAAAGCGCCGAACAGACAGCATTTTCCCCACCAACTCCGGGGTCAAGTCCTGAACCTTCCCCTCAAATTTCTTGTAAACATTTGAGGAAGCTGTTAACTTTCTATCTTAAAAA